>CADCPD010000064.1 GCA_902803265.1 uncultured bacterium
GAGAAGCAGTAGCTGTAGCACAAGGTCCTGTATCAGTAGGTGGTATTAATGCAACAGGGCAAGGCGGCGGACAAAAAAGAACAGCAATCACAAGTACAGGCAGAGTTCCTGGTGGAGCCATAATGGAACGTGATATTGATACAACAATCGGAAATGATAACACTATTATTTTATCAATAGACAAATCTGATTACACATTAGTATCAAGAATTGCACAAACAATAAGCAACCTTGTAGCTCCTGCGAAAGCAATAGACGGAAGTTCTGTTGAAGTAACTATTCCTGCAAAATTTCAAAATAACAGAGTTGGATTTTTATCAATAATAGAAAATTTAGAAGTAAATCCTACAATGGAAAAAGCAAAAGTAATCGTAAATGAAAGAACCGGAACAGTAGTAATAGGTTCTGATGTAAAGCTAATGCCTGCAGCTGTAGCACACGGAAACATAACAGTAACAGTATCAACAGATACGGAAGTATCACAACCTAATCCTTTCAGCAACGGCGAAACAGTAGGATTTACAGATGAAGAAGTAAATGTAGAAAAAACAATGGGTAGTGTAATCGAAATGCCTGCAAACAGTAATTTAAATGACTTAGTAAAAGCATTGAATTCAATCGGCGTAGCACCAATAGATTTAATTTCAATTTTACAAGCGTTAAAAAAATCAGGAAGTTTACAAGCAGACTTACAGGTAATTTAGGGTAGAAAAATGACTTATATTCAATCAAATTACATAAATAATAACGATGCTCAAATTTTTAATAATATCAAAAGTTCAAGTGATAAAAAAGCACAATTGAAGAAAGTTGCAAACGAATTTGAATCAATGTTTATAACAAAAATGATGAAATTAATGGATAAAACAGTTGATAAAGAAGGCGGCATCTTCGGACAGGAATCGAAATATCAAAATACATTCAAAGAATTCGTATTTCAAGAAGTAGGAAGAAGCTTAGCAAGTAATGAAAGAACATCCTTCGGATTTGCAAAACAAATTTACAGCCAAATGGAAAGATATATTCAATAACAAATAAATTAAAATTAATGAAAAACAAAAAAAGAGTGGTAAGGTAAGGAAAATTTAAAATGGTATCAGGAATTACATCAGGAGTAACAAATCCAATTAGCATGTTAAATGCTACAAAAGCATTTCAAAATGCACAAAGCGCATTAAAAACATCATTGCCAATTATAGATGAAACTTCAAACGGCATTGATTTAAAAGATACAAACGAATTATTGCTTAATAAAAATATTACAGAAATACAACAATTTGCAAAATATGTAGGAGAAAACGAATTAACAGTTGATGATATAAAATACGGTTTAAAATATGGAAGAAGTGTTATAGCAGACTATACACTTTAATAAAGAGGTTAAATAAATGGATATAGAAATTAATGAAAAAATATTAGGACAATTAGAGGTAGTTTTTAATGAAATACTAGCTGCATATACAAAAATGGCAGATTTGTATGAAGTAAAAAAACATGCACTTATAAAAATGGATTCAGAAATCTTAAAAGAATCTGATGACAATATATTGGAACAAAACAATATATTAATTGATTTAAATAATGAAAGATTAAGAATAATAAAACAATTAGGCAAAGAGGAAATGACAGTTTCAGAAATAATAGAAGAAGCAGAAAAAATCGAAAGTCCTTTAACTGATTATTTCAAAGAATTTAAAGTAAAGATTAATGAAGTTTCAAAAAGAATCATGTTATTAGAACAAACAAATGTGGAATTAATACATCAAGGACTGACTATGTCCAATAAAATATTGGATATAATATTGCAGGCATGTACGCCGCAATCCGGAGGCTACGACTGTCATGGAAAGAACAGTCAAGGCGAAGGTCCGGGTGTCAGTTCAATTTGTGAAGACGCTTAAAAAGGAGTTTAAGTTTAAATGTCAATCAATACAGCATTATCAATAGCAATTAACGCACTGCAAGTAAACCAACTTTCTATATCAGTCGTTGAAAATAATATCGCAAACATGAATACCGAAGGGTATTGTAAACAGCGTGTAGATTTGGGTACAAGACATATAGACGGGGCAAAAGCCACTGATCCTCATAGTCTTGTAGCTCAAAATGCCGGTGTTCAGGTAAAAGCAATTACAAGATATTCTGATGAATTTTTGACAGAATACTACAGAAAAGAAACTTCTGAATTAAGTTTTTTAAGTACAGAATCAGAAATCGCAAACCATGTAGTAACTTTATTAGATGAAATGTCAAGCGGCGGGCAATCATCGTTATCAACAGCACTAGATGAATTTTACAGCGCTGCCGCAAATTTACAACAAAGTCCTGCTGACATAACAGCAAGAACTGATTATATAGAAAAAGCAAATAAATTCACAATAATCTTAAATTCAAAATATAAAGATTTAACAAGTTACAGAACAAATTTAGTTGGCGACGGAACAGAATCTTCTATGGAAGCCTCTAAAATTGCTGATAACGTAAATAAAGCAAATTCATTACTGGAAGATATAGCAGATCTTAATAAAAGAATTATAAGTTCAGGTACAGTAGGTTCTGCAGCAAACAACTTATATGACCAAAGAGATGCTATGTTGACAGAATTATCAACATATTTGGATATAAAGACTTCTATTTCTGAAAACGGAGTTGCTTCAGTAGAACTTAACGGATTAGACCTGGTAAAACATACAACTGTTACAGGCAAACTAACAATGAAGGCAAACTACCAAACTGCTGATGATGTCAGAGTTACTATCGGATTGGTAAACGAAAACGGAGAAGTAGTAAACTCAAATATCAATGACAGAATAAAAGGCGGCAATATCGGTGCTATTTTACAAATGGGCGGACCAAGCAGCCCTCAATTAACTGTCCAAAATGCTATTGATATGTTAGATAATTTAGCAATAGGTATTGCCGAAGTTATGAACGAAATCCAAACCAGAGGATGGATTGAACAGGCAGACGGAACATATGCACCTGATCCTAATGCAACTTCATTTGCAATGAGTTTAGGTAAAGATGAAAACGGCAATGTAATTTTGGCATCACCTACAGAAAAAATATTTGTATCGCGTGATGGAGCAACGTTTATAAATGCAGGAAATATTTCTGTTAACAATAACTTGAGAAACAATTTATACGGTATTTCTGCAGCAATGGTAAGCGCAGATGAAAGTGATTTTACAAATACAGTAATAATTGACGGAGAAGTCGGAAAACGCTATACATTTGTTGACGAAGCATCAAGAACTCTTGTTGGTAACGGAAAAGCAATGGGCGAAGTACTTAATACCAGAATTGCAACAACAAATCAACACTTAAACGGATTATCACCTGAAAATTATTTAATGTCAGGAATATCAAAAATCGGTGTACAAGCAGAAAGTATCCTGAACCAGCAGTCATCACAAGAAGCAAAATGTGAGGCAATAAAATCTCAATTACTAAATGAAACAGGCGTTGATTTAAATGAAGAATTAATGGATTTAGTAAGATATCAGCAGGCATATCAAGCTTCAGCAAGAGTTTTTAATACATGCACTGACCTATTAAATATAATTTTAAATTTGGGCGCATAACATATAACGAGAGAAACTAGAGAATATAAGACAGAGTAAAGGAAATAAATCATGCTAACAAGAACAACTTCAAGCCAAATGTCAAACTCATTAATAAAATACATGGCAAAAACGCAGGATAAATTTAACAAATTATCTACCCAGTTAGCAACACAGAAAAAAATAACATCAATAACAGATGATGCTGTTGCAGCAAAATCAATATTGACAGCAAAAAAAGATATAAACCTTTACAATGGCTACATAACTAATATGACAAATGCACAATATGAATTACAAGCCGTAGAAGATACTATCAACGGAACAAACAAACAAGCTACTAGAGCTTTGGATATTGCAATGATGGCTTCAAACGGACCATACTCTGATGTTGAATTAAGTGCATTTAAACAAGAAGTTGAAGGAATCGTTCAAAACATAAAAACATATGGAAATACCAATTATACAGGATCATATTTATTTTCAGGTGCTGCGACATTAACACAACCGTTTGAATTGCAAGATGCTCCGGCTCAAACATTTAAAAATAACGGAGATGGAACATATACAAAATCCGTAGCAGATGAAGAAGGAAATATTACAACATATACAATGGAAAATACAGGAACTCCAGAATCTCCGGTATGGCAAACAACTATAACAAAACCTGATTCAACAACAGAAACAAGAGCTACTACAGCAGATGACTGGAAAACTGAAAACACAAGAAACATTATATATAACGGTTCAACAGAAACAAGACAAATCGTAATAGGCGCTGAAGGTCTTGAAGAAACTATTAGCGTTACCGGTGATAAATTGTTTGGAAAAGGTTCTATAACAACAACAGCCGTATTTGATCCTGCTACCGGAACAACAACAGGAACTGTTACTTCATCAGGCGAAGAAGGATTACTTTCATCTGTTGCCAAACTTGCAGCCGCATTAGAAGTAGGCGATACTGACGCTATGGGTTCAGCTATGAAAGGTATTCAAACAGGTATTGAACATATTGCAGAATCAAAAACTAATGTCGGCTTAACTTTAAATCGTTTTGATACATTAACAGAAGCTTACGATAATAACATCATGAACTTAACAGAATTAAGATCATCACTGGAAGATGCAGATTTGACAACATTAATAACAGAATGGCTTCAATCACAATACGCTCTTGAAGCTTCATATTCATTATCATCTCAAATGATGAGTATTTCGATTATGAACTATATCTAATCGTTTTTAAAAAGTTTTTAATAAATTACTTACCATTCATTAATAAAATTTACAGGTAAAAATTAAAGATTTTTACCTTTTTTTTTATGTTAAAATCGACAAGGGAAATAAATTTATGAAATCAATAATACTATTATCAGGCGGATTAGATGCATTAACCTGTCTTGCAATAACAAAAGAAAAATATAATTGTGAACTTGCTTTGACCTTCGATTATGGACAAAAAGCTGTAAACAAAGAAATAGAAGCATCAAGTAAAATTTGTAAATATTACGACATTGAACATAAAGTAATAAAATTAGACTTTTTGAAAGATATAACAAAAACATCTCTTGTAAGTAAAGATGAAGTACCACAAGATTATGATATGCAGGCAGTTTGGGTTCCAAACAGAAACGGATTATTCTTAAACATTGCCGCATGTTATGCAGACAGTTACGGATACGACTATATAATACTTGGTGCGAATAAAGAAGAGGGTGCAACTTTCCCTGATAATACATCAGAATTTGTTCAAAGAGTAGAAGCAGAATTTGAATATTCAACTCTAAAACAACCAAAAATTTTAAGACCACTTATAAATATGGACAAAGTAGAAATTGTACATGAGGCTTTAAAACTAAACGCACCGATTGATTTAATCCACAGCTGCTATCTTGGTGGAGAAAAGCATTGCAGTAAATGTGAATCTTGTTTGCATTTGCTTAATGCTCTGCAAAAAAATAATGCAAAAGACTTTATTAAAAAACTTTTTTAAATTAAAATGTTGGTAAAGCATGGAAAAATAAAATGAAGACGAAATTAATCGAAAAAGAAGTAAAATATATAGGCTCTCAACTTGCACCTCACTGGATATACAAAAATTACAAATTAATGGGTGATGCTATTGTATCGTTCAAAGGAGAATGCGAAGTAAAGCTTACTGAAATGGTTGACATTGAAGATGTTATAAACAATGAACCTATTTACAGTAAATACATGTTGAGTTTTATCACAGAACAATTCAATGTTGATATTACAGAAGGGGTATTAAGACAAAGATTATTAATGACAACAATTAAAGAAGTTCTCGAAGAAATGGGTATTATTGTAAAACGCAGCGGAGACGATTTGTTTGTTGGTGATAAAAAATTATCTGTTTCAATATGCACAAAATCAATGACATCAATCCTAATTCACACTGGATTAAACATTGATTCAACAGGAGCCCCTGTTAATGCAGCAGGATTAGAAACGGATTTACATATTAATAATATTGATGATTTTGCAAGAAAAGTTATGAATAAGTATTCAGAAGAACTTGACGATATATACTTGGCCGGAACAAAAGTTCGAGGTGTAAATGAATAATAACATGCGCACTCCGGGATACATGAACTATAGCAAATACAAGAAAGAAAAAAGAAATAATTTTCAAAATTTCTTTTTACTTTTTGTGACTGCATTTTTAGTAATGCTATTATTCTTTACTGCGGTTGCAAAACATTTATCTCCTGAAGTTGATGTTGCAATTGGAGAAGAAGAAGAAATAGAAGCAAAAGAAAACGGTTTAGGCGTTAAACGATTTATTGATGATAGATTAAAATTTATTCAACAAGAAGATCAAGGCATTGTAAAAAAAGCTGTTGATAAAAGGGTTGAACAGGAAACAATAAAAGAACGATTAACTGATGATACATTAGTTCCTGAATTAGATGAAAAAGTAGTTATTCCATACGCAATACAAAAACAAGAAAAGCAAGAAAAACAATCTCAAAAAGCAGTGGAAAATCCAGCTCAAAAAATAGAAGCAAAACCAGCTACACCTACATATAATTCAATATTTAAAGTAGTTGTAGGTAAATATTCAACAGTAGAACAAGCAAGGGTAGCTCAATCCATTTTACAAGATTCAGATGTTGGAGTTTCTTCATTTATAAAAACAATAAACGGAACATATACATTGCAAGTAGGTTCATTTACAGAAAGATCGAAAGCTGAACAATTATTAAATGAACTACTAAGAAACAGTTTTCCGGCAAGAATTATCCAAGAATAGAATAAAAAGGAAAAATATTATGTCATATAAAATAATCTCAAAAAAAGAAATTTGTCCAAATCAATATGAAATACAAATAGAAGCGCCTTACGTAGTAAGAAATGCCAAAGCAGGACAATTTATTATATTCAGAGTAGAAGAAGAAGGAGAAAGAGTTCCTTTAACTATTGCTGATGTCGATAAAGAAAACGGTATATTAACTTTAGTCTTTATGGCTGTTGGTTATTCTACAAAAAAACTTGCTCAACTTGAAATTGGGGATGATTTATTAGATATCGTAGGACCTTTAGGAAAACCTACAGATATCAAAAATTACGGAACCGTCGTATGTCTTGCCGGAGGTTATGGTGCTGCACCTTGCTACTTAATATCTAAAGCCTTTAAAGAAGCAGGAAATAAAGTTTATATGATAATGGGTGCAAGAAATAAGGATTTAATTTTCTGGGCAGATAAGATGAAAGATGCGTGTACAGAATTATTTATAACAACAGATGACGGTTCATTAGGAGAAAAAGGGTTTGTAACTCAGGTTTTAGAAAGAATTATGCAGAATGAAAAAGTTGATTATGCAATAGCAGTTGGACCAATGCCAATGATGAAAGCTGTTGCTAATTTAACAAGAGATAAAGGTATCTATACAGAAGCAAGTATGAACCCTATAATGGTTGACGGAACAGGCATGTGTGGAGCTTGCAGATTAACAGTAGGAGGCGAAGTTAAATTTGCATGTGTAGACGGTCCTGATTTTGATGCTCACAAGATAGATTTTGATGAAGTTATAAATAGAACAAAAATTTATAAAGATCAAGAACGTAAACGTGATGAAAGTTGTAATTTATTGAAACAAGGATAAGGTAGAAAAATGGCTGTACAAAAAGATATACCGTTTTGCCCTCTTTTATCGGCAGGAACAGATATGGATAAAGTATGTATGCAAGATAGTTGTGCATGGTATCTGAGAAAATTTAAAATTTGCTCAGTATATATGATGGCACACGAAGCGGCAATGAATGTCCAAGCAAAACAGGCTAAAAAACAATGAAAATAGTTTTATGCATAAAACAAGTTCCTGATACGGCTGACATCAAATGGACAGAAAATAATACTATTCAAAGAGAAGGTTTGGAAAGTATTATGAATCCTTTTGATACATATGGACTGGAAGCCGCAATAAGAATTAAAAACAATAAAGATAATGTTGAAATAATATCTGTAACAATGGGCCCTCCTCAAGCAGAAACTGTTATTCGCGCATCATTAGCTCTTGGAGCCGATAGAGGTTTTGTAATAAGTGACAGAAAATTTGCAGGTGCAGACACTATTGCCACTTCGACAACATTATCCGGCGCAATTAAAAACAAAATAGAAAATCCTGATTTAATTATATGCGGACAATTTGCAATTGATGGAGATACTGCGCAAACTCCTGCAATGATTGCACAAAAATTAGGATACGCCCAAGTAACTTATGTTCGAGAAATAATTGATATTTCAGAAACAAATGTAAAAGTAAAAAGAGAAGTTGAAGACGGCATAGAAATAGTTGAAGCCGAATTACCATGCGTTTTATCAATGATTAAACCTGACTACAAACTTTCAAGACCATTAATAAACGGATTTAAATATGCACAACAAGCAGAAGTTCCATACTATTCAATGGAAGATATTGAATTATCTGCAGAAAATGTAGGGATAAAAGGCTCTCCAACATATGTAAGCAAAGCTTTTCGTCCTGAACAAAAACAAGGTGGAGAAAAATTAAAACCTGAAACGATAAAAGACACCGTAAAAATTATTATGGAGAATATCAATGTCTGATAATGAAAACAAAGGTATTTTAATTTATGCACAATTATCAAGAGATTTTAATCTTTTGGATGTCGTATCGGAATTAGCTTCAGAAGCTCAAAAACTTTCTCAAAAACTTAACGGAGAAAACGTTTCTGCAGTCTTATTGACAGACGGAACAAATATTGAAAATATAAAAGAAAATCTTAAAAATAGCGGATTTGATAAAGTTTATATTTTAAAGAATGAAAAGTTTAGTGAATATTCTACCGATATTTATTCAAAAGTTATCTTGGATTTAATAAAAGAAATAAAACCATCTATAATGTTATTTGGAGCAACAACACAAGGAAGGGACTTGGCACCTGTTATTGCAGCTTCTCTAAATACAGGATTAACAGCAGATTGCACAAAATTAGATATCAATGAAAAAGGACAGCTTGCAGCAACTCGTCCTACTTTTGGCGGTAATCTGATGGCAACAATTTTATGTAAAAATTATCCGCAAATGGCTACAGTAAGACCAAAAGTTTTACAAATTGAAAATGTACAGATAAAAGACACAGAATTTATTGAAAAAAATATTGAACTTAATGATATTTATTCAAGAACAAAAATAATTGAATTTGTAAAAACTATTCAAGAAACAGGAATAACACTAAATGATGCAGATATTATAGTTGCAGGCGGTAAGGGCGTAAAAAATGAAAGCGGTTTTAATAAGCTAAAAGAGTTGGCAGCTTTATTAAACGGTGTAGTAGGAGCAACAAGAGGAGCCGTTGATATGGGACTCGCAGATTCATCAATGCAAGTTGGCCAAACAGGAAAAACAGTTTGTCCTAAATTATATATTGCAGTCGGAATTTCAGGCGCTATACAACATCAAGTAGGAATGTGCGGCTCTAAAAAAATTATAGCAATTAACAATGATGAAAATGCACCTATTTTTAATATTGCAGATGTTGGAATTGTCGGGGATTTGAATTTAATTATCCCTGAATTAATAAATGAATTAAAAAACAGAGGATAAAATGAAAAATACTGTAGTTATTGGTGCGCAATGGGGAGATGAAGGGAAAGCCAAAATTACAGATATTTTGGCAGAAGATGCTGATTTTATCGTAAGATTTCAAGGTGGCTGTAACGCTGGACACACAGTTGTTTATAATAACAAAACTTACAAATTTCATCTTGTTCCTTCAGGAATTTTATATAAAGATAAAGTTTGTTTTTTGGGAAACGGAGTAGTAATTCATCCTGAAACATTTGAAAAAGAAATAGACGAACTAAAATCTCAAGATGTTGATTTATCGGGTTTAAAAATCAGTCCTCTTGCAACTTTAACAATGCCTTATCATATTGATATTGACGGTTTGAGTGAAAAGGCAATGAAATCTTCTAAAATCGGCACTACAAAAAAAGGAATCGGCCCTACTTACAGCGATAAAATTGCAAGAATAGCATTAAAAGTTCAAGATTTGTTTTGTGATGAAACTCTTGAACAAAGATTAGACGTCATTTTACCATTAAATAATTTTATTTTGGAAAAAGTTCATAATACAAAAACTTATACAAAAGAAGAAGTTCTTAATTATTGCAAGAAATATAAACAAATTTTAGAACCTTATGTTTGTTTTGACTGGCAAAATTTAATAAGAGAATTTAAAAATAAAAAAATCCTTTTTGAAGGCGCACAAGGGGTAATGCTTGATGTAGACTGGGGAACTTACCCTTATGTAACAAGTTCAAATACCATTTCAGGATACGCTGCCTGCGGAAGCGGTTTCTCTGTTTCTCAAATAGATGATGTTATTGGAGTATACAAAGCATATGTTACAAGAGTAGGAGAAGGCCCTTTTGTTACAGAATTGCTTGATAAAGATGGAGAAACTATACAACAAAAAGGAAATGAATTTGGAACAACAACGGGCAGAAAACGCAGAACAGGATGGTTTGATGCAGTTTGTGGCAAATATACCGCTCTTGTAGGGGGTGTTACAAAGGTTGCACTTACAAAACTGGATGTTTTTGATGATTTTGAAAAGATTAAAATTGCAATTGCCTATAAAGATAAAAGAGATGGAAAACTTTATAAAGATTATCCGACAAATACGTTTATTCATAAGTATTTAGAACCGGTTTATGAAACTTATGACGGATGGATGAAAAAAACATCAGATATAAAAGATTTTGAGGATTTACCCAAGAATGCAAAAAAATATATAAAAAAAATAGAAGAATTATTAGAAGTTCCTGTTTGTATTATCAGTGTTGGTGCAGATAGAACACAGACAATTTACAGATGAGGATTATAATGAATATTTATAGAAAATATGAAAAATATTTTTTTTATATAATACTTTTCGGTTTAATATTTTCTTTTTCTTTTTATTACAATCATATTGATGTTGACTACTGGGTACGCCTGATTCAAGGCGAAGCGTTTCTTAATTTAGGACACGTACTCACAAGTGATTTTTATTCATATATTCCTTCAGGTAAATGGATTGATCATGAATGGGGTTCCGGTGTTCTTTTTTCATATATTCAAAAATCTTTTGGATACCCTTTTATTGTTATCTTAAAATCTCTTTTGATTTTTTTTACAGTCTTCTTTGCAATAAAAACTATTGATTTACAGGAAAATAAATCTACTAAATTATACAATATTCTGTATTTCTACTTTGCTTTTATACAAGCATATTATATTGTTTTAAATTCAGGAATAAGATGTCATATTTTTACATTTTTTTTCTTTTCTTTATTCCTATATATTTTGGAATATGTACGAAAACGAAATAATAATAAACCGTTAATTATTTTACCGTTACTCATGATTTTATGGCAAAACTTACATGCTGGCTGTATTGCAGGAATAGGGCTCTTACTAATTTACACCATCGGAGAATTTTTTAACAGAGCCCCTTATAAAAAATATTTTATTACATTTATTATTCTAATTCTCACACTATTAATTAATCCTTACGGAATAGATTATTTAAATTTCTTATTAACAGCATCAACAATGTCAAGACCAATGTTAGATGAATGGCAATCTGCATTTTTTAACAGAGGCTTTTTTGCTTTTTTCAAATTTAAGATATTTTTTATCATATTTCTCCTAACAGCTATTTATTCATTTTTAAAAAATATTTTGCAAAAGAAAAATTTTGATTATACTCTTTTATTTTTAATGTTAACAGTAACATATTTAGCTATTTTTCATATTAAACATCATTCTCTTTTTATAATTGTTTTTGCAATTTTTTTATATTATGACTTTTATTTTTTATTTAACAGCTTAATTAATAAAATTAAATCTTTGTTAAACATTAATTCTGAAAATTTTATTAATAAATTTGTGTTAACAAAGGAATTAATTATATATGCATATTTATGTTTAACGATAATTGTTACTATGTCTGCAGCACATATTAGACCAACAGCAGAATTTAATAAATATCCGATAAAAGTCGCAGAATTCATCAAAATAAATTCATTAAAAGGCAATATTTTAGCACCATTAGAAGTTAACAGTTATTTAGCTTATAAATTATATCCTTATATTCTTATATATGAAGACGGAAGATTAGAACAGGTTTATTCCCAAATTTCTACAAATTTACTATGGAATTTTTACATGAACGGTGACACATTAATTTTTGAATATTATAACAAACCTGATTATATTTTAATAAACAATCAATATCCGAATTTTGACAAATTAATGAATAATAAAGATTATAAAACTATCTATAATGATGGAAATAATTATTTGCTATCAAAAAAAGAACTTTTAAAAAATAACTACATTGAACCAACTAATGACTTATACTATTATCAAAAAACAATATTTGATAAGCCGTTTACATTTAAAAATCAAAATTTTAACTAATTTCAGCTAATTTATTTTTTGCAGGAAAGTACTCAGGTAAAACGCTAAGACAATTATTTAAAGATTTTATTGCACTTTCTTTGTCTTTTTTGAATAAATAATAATCGGCTAAAATTATGTGCAACTCAGGATCGCTGTACGATTTTTCAATACCTTTATCAAGATAAATTTTGGCAATATCTTGAAAATTATTATACATTAACACTCTAGCAATAAATTTGTAACTTTCACCATTTACAGCAAATAATAAATCGTCACCATTTATAATTCCTTCTACCCAATCAAGTTTTCCTGCTTTTAAAAGAAGATTAACGTCTACTTCTAAAAAGTTTCTTACTTCAAAGTAGGTAGGCAGAAATGTGACATAACCATCTATAAATTGTATCATCCTTAACGCCCAATGTGCGCGAGGATTATGATTTGATATCTGAGAAAAGAGCCTTTTCGCACTTGATAAATGACCCTTTAAAAGTTCACAATAACCCTGCTCTAAAACACAATTATGGTTTTTAAAGTATTTTTCACAATCTTGAAAATTTAAATTAATCAGCGCATTCTTAGCTGATTCGTAACTCATTATCATTCAGATTTCTTTTTTAAAATTATTGTTTTCTTATTTGGTTCATCATTTGTTTTTGGCATTAAATCAGCAAGCTTACTCAAATCAGTTAAAGAATCCGTACTCATTTGGTTTGAACTCTTAATTTGTTTATAAACCTCTTCTCTATATACCTTTACATCTCGAGGTGCGTTTATTGCAATTTTACAGTTATCATTTTTTGACTCTAAAATTGTAATTTCAATATTATCATTTATTATTATTTTTTGTCCGTTTTTTCTAGATAAAATTAACATATTATTCTCTCAAATTCATCCTACTGTTAGTTGTTAATAAATAATTTTTCTCTTGCATTAAATCCACTATCAGCAAGTATAACCTGACCTGCTTTATGATTCTTTGTATTGAATATCAATGGTGCAAGAAGATTTATTGTTGAATTTTTTGGATCTTTATCCGGAATACATGCAATATTAAAAACTAAAACATCTTCTGCTGTTTGAACTTCAAGTAACTCTTCTGCACGAGTCGGTAATTCAAATACATAATCATGACCAAACACAGCCGGTGTTGTTACAGGAAATGAAATTTCAGGGCTATCTAAGGATTGCACCCATTTAAAAATAGGATTTTCCGTAACATCAATTAAGATATATCTTTTATCGTCATAACCTAAAATTGGCAATTCGAAATTGAATATTAAATCATCA
>CADCPD010000065.1 GCA_902803265.1 uncultured bacterium
ACTTAGGCGCAAACTTCATCGCATAATCCTTAAACAAAATTTTAACACGAGGAAAAGGAAAAGGTATTTGTTTACATCAGGGACTTATTCAGTCCCTTTTTTATTGCTTAATTTCCAAAATAATTTTTTAAATCAACGGTTAAGTTAGCATTCTTACAAAGTTTTTTAAGCTTTGAAATAGCTCTGTTTTCAATTTGTCTTATTCTTTCTCTTGAAACGCCATAATGAGAACCTATTTCATCAAGAGTTTTCTTTTCACCGTTGTTATCAAGTCCGTAGCGTAAAATTAAAATATCACGTTCTTTTGGACTTAATTGTTTTAACATCTTTTGAATATCAGAAAATAAATTTTCTTGAGAAACTCTGTTATCAGGCGCCATTGTATTTTCGTCAACTATATAATCAGCAATTTTTGTAGAATCTTCTTTTTGATTTGCAGGAGTTTCTATACTTATTGTTGATTGAGCTGATTTTAAAATTGAAGTAAGTTTTTGCACACTCAAACCCAATTTATAAGCAACCTCTTGTTTTGAAGGCGGATGCCCAAGTTCTGTAGTCAAATCTAAAGTAGCTTTTCTAATTTTACCCAAAGATTCTATCATGTGTATTGGTAATCTTATCACTCTTGCTTTATCTGCTATTGCACGAGTTATTGATTGTTGTATCCACCAAGTTGCATATGTTGAAAATTTATAGCCCTTTTCATAATCAAAGCGTTCGGCAGCTTTCATTAAGCCAATATTTCCTTCCTGAATTAAATCAAGAAAAGAAAGCCCTCTGCCTATATATTTTTTAGCAATACTTACAACAAGTCTTAAATTTGCATTTACAAGTATATTTTTTGCTATTTCACTATTGTTTTCTTTTATTTGTCTGGCAACTTCTATTTCTTCTTCATGAGAAATTAAAGGAATTTTTCCTATTTGTTGAAGATATATTCTGACAGAATCGTCTGTGTTTACTGATGAAAGACTTTCTTGAATTTTTGGATCTTCAATTGATGCCAATAAATCTTCATCGTCATCTGATTCTTCAATCTTTGAAAAATCTACACCTTCTTCAGAAATCTCTTCTGTATTAAAAAAAAGTTTTGTATCGTCTTTCATTTTATCTCTCACTTATTAATTTCTGACGAACGCTTTCAAATATTATAATACTTAAAGCATTTGAAACATTCAACGAATTAAAGTTTTTTAACATAGGTATTTTTATTTTAAAATCGGCAAGTTTAAGTATTGATTTTGAAACACCTGCATGTTCTGCTCCCATAACGAGAACAAAATTCATATTGTTGTAATCAACATCATAGTAATTATCTGATTCAAATGCCTCTGCAGCAATTACCCACCAGTCCGATTTTTTTAATCTTTGAATAGCAGATACCGGACTGTTTACTTTTATTATATCAATATGATTTATAGCGCCTGCGCTTGCCTTTTCTACTGTTGAATTAATAGGACAAGTCCTTCTTTCAGGTATTATTATTGCATCGACACCGGCACATACGCAAGTTCTTATTATTGATCCTAAATTTTGTCCGTCTTCTATTCCGTCAAGCATTACTATTCTTGAATTTTGATGTTCTTTTGCTAAAAAATCTTCCAATTCAATAAATTTTATTGGAGATACAAGAGCAATTATTCCTTGATGATTATATTCATCATATTTTGACAGATTTTCTTTTGCAGTAAATTGAAATAAAATACCTTTTTCTTTTGAAATATCTATTATTTCATTAATTTTTTCCGAAGGATGAACACTTTTTGAAATAAGAATTTTGTTAAAAGTTCTTGTTCCTGATTTAAGCGCTTCTAAAACAGCATTTCTGCCGTATATTATATCTTCCATTATTTAACCTCAAGCATTTTTGTTATACAGCTTCTTGCTTTGTCGGCAATCTCTTTTTCTATTGTAATTTCGTGTTGTTCGTATAAAAGAGATTCATAAATATCTTCAAGAGTATTAAATTTCATATTAAAACATACTAAATCCTCTTTTATCGGTATAAATTCTTTATCAGGATAGTCTCTTTTTAATCTGTCTGTTACACCTTGTTCTGTACCGATTACGAAAGATTTTTCATTACTTTCTTTTACATAATTCATTATACCGGAAGTTGAACCCACATAATCAGCAAGTTTGCTAACTTCTATATGGCATTCAGGATGAATTAAAATTTTTGAATTTGGATATTTTTCTCTTGCTGAAAGAACATCTTCTTTTTTTATTTTAAGATGTGTAGGACAAAAACCAGGATAAGTCGTAACTTTTACTTTTTGCAATTTATACTCTGACCATTTTCCCAAATGAGTATCTGGGACAAATAAAACTTCATCTACGTTCAAACTCTTAATAATTTTTTCTGCATTTGCACTTGTACAACATATATCACACAAAGCTTTTACTTCGGCGGTTGAATTTACATAACAGACAACAGGTATATCAGGGTGTTTCATTTTAAATTCGTTTAATTGTTCTTCGTTAATCATATTTGCCATAACGCAGCCTGAATTTTTATTTGGAAGTAAAACTTTTTTATCAGGAGAAATAATTTTTGCAGTTTGAGCCATAAAAAATACTCCTGCAAAAACTATTATATCTGCATCATTTTTGGCAGCCATTCTACTTAAATATAAAGAATCACCAACAAAATCCGCTACTTCGTCAATTTCTACATTTTGATAGCAATGGGCTAAAATACAGGCATTTTTTTCTTTCTTTAATTTTAATATTTTATCCTTTATGTCCATTTATAAACCTTAATTGACGTATAAATTTATTCAACCTATAATAATTATTATATAATAGAAAAAAAGTTGTACAACATAATCATGCTGAATAAATTATTATCCAAATTGGGGTCTAGTTCGAGTGCTACTGTGGGGGTGGCAGTATCGCCAAGTATCGGATTAGAAATGATAGAAATTGATAAAAATACTAAAACTGTAAGTAAATATGCTTGCAGACCTTTGGAATATAATTATTCTACGCGTGAAATTTCAGATTACGATGAATTCAGAACGACATTAGCAGCACTTTTTGACGATTTGAAAATCCCCAGAAAGTCAAATGTTATCTTAACACTGCCAAATGTTTATTTCGGACTAATCAATTTACCTCTTATGTTTGGTGATGAAGCAGTCAGCAATGCTATTCTTTCAGAAGTAGAACAAACATATATCTTTAAAAGACAAGAACCGGTTATTGGTTGGACTAATATTATCAAACCAAATCAAAGTACTGACTCTACCGATATTTTATATTCAGCAATACAAAATAGTGCCTTGTCAGAGATTTTTGCATCTTGTGTTGAAGTCGGATGTACCATAGTTGGATTGGAAAATTCATATTTATCTTTGCTTAAGGCTCTTGATTATACAAATTCGGCAGAAGAACAAATGGCCGATTTTGTTACATGGAACTTAATGGTAATTGGACAAAATAACTATTCTATTTTGTCAATGTCAGGGAAAAATGTCATAAGTTACTATGAAGAACCATTAGCACTAAAATCTTTTTCCGGAGAAGAAATATATAATGCAATAATTTCTTCCTCAACACTAACACTTACAACTAATCCGGCTAATTGGCTCTATATAGTTTCAGAAACAGATATTGTATCCGCTGAAGTTCTTTCTAAAAAAATAACTTTTGATGGAAAAATTACATATTTAGAAAGTAATAAATATGTTCAAAAACCATTAATAGAATCAGCTAGTTCAGTTATGCCTAATTTGGCATTAAAAATTACCCCTGAAATTATAGGTTCCGGTATTTATAATTTTATTGATTATCCGGTAAAATTAAATTTACTTGGTGAATTTAAACCTGATAACGTCAAAGTTGAAGTTTATCCTTCAGTAAATATAGGTAGTTTAACTGTTGAAATTTCACCATCTTTTATAAAAAAACTATCTTTATTTATCTCGATACCAATTTTACTTATTATTTTATTAGCTTTTATAATCTTAAATGTTTTAAACAATAAACAAATAGCAGAACAAGCATCATTGAGTTCTGAGTTAGAAGCAAAACAAGCTGAAATGAAAAAATATGACGCAATTAAAGTTGATACTTTTGATGAAAAGACAGAAATGTCTTTGATAAACGCTTACAACAAAGAAAAATTAATATATTATTCTGCTATGGGTTTAAGTATTCCGGCAAAGACATGGATTACTCAATTTAAAATAACAAAAATGGGAAAAGTTTATATAAGTGGTAAAACTTCCAGATTAGAAGATGTTTATAATTTTTATAGAGATTTAAAAATGTCTGTAATTAATTCAGACTTAAAAGTTTATACGCTTGAAACCATAGAGAATGATGATAGTGAAAGTACAAAAAGGCCTAAATTTTATAGTTTTGAAATCACGAATATGGAAGATGCTGATATCGTAGCGATGAAAGAATATAAAGATTATAAAAAAGATCAAAGAAGTCAAAATCCTACAAATGCAATGAACGAACAAGATATTCCTGCTGCACCTGCCGCAACAAATCCTGACGGAACACCGGTACAACCAGATCCGAATGCACCACCTCCTGCTCCTGGAGAAAATAACGAAAATCCTTTCAGTAAAGGACTTCCTCCTAATCTTGAAAAGATAGAAAGTTTTTAATAGGTAAAAAAAATTATGCAAAAATATTTCAATATGTACAGAGAATCTATATTATTTGTAATACTTGCCATAGTTTTATGTTATGCAGCTATTGGGCAGCTCAAACCTAAAATTAATGATTACAATTCTGTGCATAATGATATTGCACAGAAAAAAGCTTCTATTGATCAATTAAATGCCCAACTACAAACTGCACAACAACAAATGGCAAGACTTGAAAAGGCAAGAATTGCAAACAGTATGGTTAATAAAACTATTTTTCAGCCAAGAAGTTTATCTTTGGATAATGAAGCCGGATATAGTGTTTTATTCAATGACATTTTTGAAATGACTAAAGCAAATAAAATCAAAACTTATTCTATTCAATATGAATATAATCCTACAGATGATCCTTTTGCCGCAGCTAATAAAGGTTATAATGTCTGTCTTTTAAAAATGAAGCTTATTGGCAGTTTTAGAGATTTTGAAAATTTATTAACTGATTTGTATAAATATCCGTATTTCATAAGTATTAGCAGTTATGATATTGTACCTTATTATAAAGATAAAAATGTTTTATTTATCAAACTTGGTATAAAAGTATATATGAAAGGTGATTAAGTTTAAAAAATATTTTTATCTATCGCAAACATTTGCTCTTTATTTTTTATACAAGTTATACAAAAATCGGTTTCAAGTTGGACTTTTTTTGAATAATTACTAAAATCGGTTCCCATTCTGCCACGATAATCATTTGCAAGAAACGGGCAGGTATATATTCCTTTTGTTGTCAAGATTCTTGAATTTTGACAATCTAATTTTTCATTATTTTCTTCTGTTTTTTCAATATTAACTGTTTTTTCCCAACATTCATTTATTTTTATATTTTTATCATCAATAATAATATCTAAATTTTTAAATATATTTTTTAGTTCAAAAACTATTTGTTTCTTACTTTCTTTATATGAATTTGTTATACATAAAATAATATAAAAATCATACTTATTTAAATTTTTTACAGCATGTAAAACTTGTCTGAAACTTCCTCTGCTTCTGATATCATCATTTTTTATTTCATTGTAATGGTTTAGTGGAAGCTGAAAAATAATAGAATAATCACTTTCATTTTCTACTTTTTTTAAAAATCTGGCTTTTTTTTCATTAATGAAACTGCCATTAGTACAAATACATACATTTGATCTTTTTAAACATAACCTTAAAATACTATTGAAATCAGGATGAGTCATTGGTTCTGCACCTGTCAAATAAATACAGTTTATTTTTTCATTTTCTGTTTGTTTAATAGCTTCTTTTATTTTGTCTATAGATATAAAGTCTTTTACTTTTTTATTAAGTGGAAAGTTTATATAACATTGTTTACAATGCTGATTACAATTTTTTTCGGTTAATTCTATAAATAAATTATTTAATTCTTCTAATGTGCATGTTTTTGCACATAATAATGTGTTTTCAGTTGACATTTTTTTCTCCTTTTATTAATTATTTTAGAAGTTCAAAAGGAGTTTTAAATTCACCATGCGGTTAAATTAAATATTATTTACCAAGTAATTCTAAAGGTTTCTTAATCTGAAATTCTTTTACTAAAAGTTTATGATTTTCTTTTTTATATAAATAAAAATCAACATCTAAAGTATCAATAGATTTATTTAAATTATGCTCATTCAGATCTGTTGAAAGTCTTATCGTAGAAGTTTGTTCTCCCATAGGAAATATATTTTCATATGCAAATATTTGTTTTGAAGATGTTCTTACTTTATGATTTTTTTCTTTAAAGACTAATTCTGCCGTAAGATTTTTTATATTAAAAGGTGAATTATTTCTCAATTGGAATTTAACATCTACGTCAAATGTTTTATTTGCTTTATTGTAATTTGTATTAATATCTGAAATTATAACTATTATGTCATCTTTATATAAAATATTTGATGAAACAAAATCCTTAAAACGTTTTGCTTTCATATCAAATAAATCTTTTTCAGCTTTATCTCCCAATGCTTCAGCACTTTCAGACATTTCCATTAATAAATCATAATACATATAATAATTTAGCATTTCCGGTGCTTTTTTTCTTACTACTTCTAATAATTCAAAAGATTTCCTAGGATTATTATCTATATATAAAAGAGCTAATTTATAATTTATCTGTGCTTTGTCATTTAATTCATCAGCTTTTTCAAGATAATATACTGCTTCTTCTATTATACCTTTTTCAACAAAAATATCCGCCATTGCTTCATAACAATTTGCTAATCTTATTTTCGTATCTTCCATTTCTCTATTATCACATCGTTTTAAATAAAATATAGCTTTTTCATATTTACTTGCAGCTTGTGGGTATAATTCAGCTTCAAATAATTTATTACCTATTTCTTTATAAATTATACCTTTGTTTTTTATAAGTTTTTTATCAGGCTTATCAGTTATTTCGTCCATTAACTGTTGAGCTTCTTTTAATTTATTCATTTTTATATATAAAGTAGCTAGTTTATATCTTGCGTTATAAGCCATATATGGAGATTTATCAACTGCAATTTGTAATTCTTTTTCTGCGTTTACATAATCTTTTTTTATAGCATATAAAGTTCCTAAACGAATATTATATCCATAATTTTTAGGATATCTTGATAACAAATATTGATTTTTTTCTATTAAAAAGTCTATTAAATAATAATCTACTTCAGCTGCTGATTTTGACAGCTTTGGATATCTTATAGAATAAGGTATTGTTAGCCAAGTTATACCAATTATAAAACCAACAATTACTGCAACAACAAAAAATGTTATTGCAAAGGTTTTTAAATAAGGTTCTATATCTTTTTTATTTATTTTATTCATCAACTTCCTGTATTGCTATTGATGTTATTCCATTAAATAATTCACATTTTCTATATGCTGTTTGCAATGGATTTTTATCTTTTATTCTCACAACTGCAACTATTTTTGCATCGTGTTCTTTATCAGAATCAACTTTTTTAATTTCATTTAAATAAGGAAATTCTTCCATTATATAATTTTGAACTTCATTAACACTACATTGTTCACATTTTAGTGTAAGTTTTAATCGTTTTTTTGAGATTTTACGTTTTTCTAAAAAGTTTCTTTCAATCCATTTGATAAAAATAAGAACAATAATGCTCAAAGCTGTTCCAATAAGTGCTATATCAAAATTTCCAGTACCGCAAGCCATACCTATTGCAGCAGCTATCCAAAGAGTTGAAGCTGTAGTTAATCCGTGAACAGATGAACCTGTTTTCATTACAGTTCCTGCACCAATAAAACCAATACCTGTTACAATCTGAGCTGCAATTCTGGCTGTATCTCTTAATCCTGTTGCTTGAGCAACTATTACATTATCGCCAATAGCAAAGGTAGGAAAACCATGTATTGAAAGCAATGTAAAAACACATGACCCTAAACAAACAAATATATGCGTTCTTAATCCTGCTTGTTTATTCGTTAATTCTCTTTCAAGACCAAGGGCAAATCCTAATATTACCGATGTAAATAAACTTAGTGCATATTGTATCATTTTCTACCTTTTTATCTCATTTTACTTTTTGGATCTAAAATATCTCTTATTGTATCACCTATCAGATTAAAAGACAGCACTGCAACAAAAATTAAGAATCCCGGAGTTAAAAGCCAAGGTCTGTATAAAATATTTGAATATTCTTGTGCCTCTTTAAGCATATTACCCCAACTTGCATCAGGTTGTTGAATTCCTAATCCTAAAAAACTTAATCCTGATTCTGATAATATATATCCCGGAACAGATAATGTCATTGCAACTATTACATAACTTGTTGTTTGAGGTAATATATGCTGTAAAATTATCTTCATATTAGAAAGCCCTATTGATTTAGCACTTTCTACAAATTCTTGAGTTTTTATTGATAGAACCATTCCTCTTACAACTCTTGCAAAGCCTGCCCAACCTATAAGAGCAAGTATTATTACTATAAGAATAAATCTTTGGACACTTGTCATATTAGGAGGCAAAATCGCTGCAAGTATTATTAGAAGATAAAAACTTGGTATTGACATAACAGCTTCAGCAAATCTCATCATTAATACATCAACTTTCCCGCCAAAATATCCTGATATTCCGCCATATAAAAGACCTATCGGAAATAATACAAATAAAGCTAAAAATCCTATTGTCATTGAAATTCTTCCGCCAAATAATAATCTTGAAAATACATCTCTACCGTTTATATCTCCGCCTAAAAGATATAATCGGCCTTCATTTTCAACAGTTACAAGATGTCTTTTCATCGGAATGAATCCAAAAACTTTATATGGCATTCCTTGACTAAAAAACTTAATGTAATATTTATGACTTCTATCCAATTTATAAGTTGTTTCCAAAAGATTTGGATCAAATTCTCTTTTGTAATTATATGTATATGGTCTTGAAAAATGTCCTTTTTCATTAATAGTAAAAATTGGTGATGGAGGAACATAAGATAAATCTCTGTCTGAAAAATCTTTTGTATATGGCGCAATAAAATCAGCAAACAATAACGCCGTATATATTACAATAAGCACAATCAGTGCAATAAGTGAAAATTTATCTTTTATTAATTGTTTTAATACTTTTTTCATATATTACCCCCTAACCCTTATTCGAGGATCGGTTAAGATCAGTAATATATCAGAAAGTAAATTTCCCGCAATTAACATAAAAGCACCCATCATTAAAGATGCCATTACAAGATTTATATCTGATTTTAATACCGCTTCAAGAATTAATCTTCCAAGTCCGGGATATTGAAAAACATACTCTGTTAGCGCCGCACCTGAAAGCAATGAAGAAAATTCAAACCCTAATAATGTTATCATTGGATTTACTGCATTTCTTAATGCATGTTTAAATAATACTTTTTTCTCACTTAATCCTTTTGCTCTTGCAAATTTTATATAATCTGAATCCAATACATCTAAAATATTAGCTCTCATTTGTCTTTGCAAACCGGCAAGAGATATTGTAAACAACACTGTTACAGGTAAAATTAAATGTTGTGTTATATCCCAAACTTTATTCCAAAGTCCCATTTCGTTAAAATTATAACTTGTTAATCCTCCAACAGGAAACCAACCTGTTTTTACAGCAAAAATCAATAATAATATTGCAAAGAAAAACGAAGGCACTGCCATCCCAATACTGGTCAAAAATGTTAAAAACCTATCAAATGGGGTTTTCCACTTAACCGCAGCAAGCATTCCAAGTGGTATTGCAACAGACCAAGTCATAAATATTACAACTAATGTTAAAAGTAGTGTATTTGGTATTCGCTCTTTTAACTTGCTTGCAACGCTTTCTCCTGTTGTAGTTACACCTAAATCACCTTTTATAAATGATTTTGCCCATAATAAATATTGTTTCCAAACAGGTTTGTTTAAACCCATTCTTTGAGCTTCTTTTTGAAGTGTTTCTTTTGATATTGAAGGGTTTAACTTTAATTCTGCCAACGGATCAACCGGACTTAGTCTTATTATAAAAAAGCTCATTATTGATACTAAAATCAATAACGGTACGGTTTGTAAAATTCTTTTTAATATGTATATCAGTATTTCCTGCATTTTATTTATCCACGTATATTTCTTCTATGTTATACATTACTCCGTTTAGCATTGACGGATATATATTTTTTATTTTTTTTCTTACAGCAACTATTCTTGTTGGCGAATACAAGTATATAATAGGTTTTTCGTCATATACAATTTGTTGATATTTATTGTATAAAGCTTTTCTTGCTTCAAAATTTGTTTCTAATGACGCCTTATCAAAAATTTCATCTAATTCTTTTTCAAAATCCAATCTGTCATCAAATGAAGTTTTTTCTAATCTTTGATTAAATAAATGAAGAGAACCGTATGAATTCCAAACATTTTTACCGTTATGAGGTTCAAGAGGAGAACCTGTTAAACCCATTAATATCATATCCCAATCAAGAGTATTTACCATTTTATTTACAAGAGTATTAAATTCAATAGGTTTAAAATTAACTTTCATACCTAAATCTTCAAGATCCTGTTTTACCATAACACCTAAAGATTCTCTTTCGATATTACCGGCATTTGTATACAAATCAAACTCTACATTATTTCCATATTTATCAAATAATTTTCCATTTTTGTTATAGAAAAATCCTGATTGAGTCAAATACTCTCTAGAAACATCTATATCTCTTTTATGACCTTTTATATTTTCGTTTAAAAATATTGAATTTAAACTTTCAGCAGTAAATAAAGGTTCTGCAAGGCCATTGGCTATATTTTGAACCATATTATCTCTGTCTATTGCATAATCTATCGCATATCTGAAATTTTTATCTTTAAACCAAAATTGTTTTTCAGGCTGAACATAATATTTTCCGTCAGGATTTTTTCTGTTATTTAAATTTAAAACAATAAACATTGTACCTGTGTCAGGTCCTAAATTATAAATTTTATAATCTGAAGATGGTTCTTTTTGTTTATATATAGCCACATTGGAACCTTTTAAAGAAATTAAATCTATTTCTTTTGCTTCAAATTTTAATATTTCATTATTTGCATCCCCAACAATCAAATAAACAACTTTATTAAGATAAGGAAGTTTTTCATTTTTTGTATTTACTTCGTAATAATCAGGATTTTTTACAAAAACTATACGCTGAGCAGGTATATATTCTTTTAACTTAAAAGCTCCTGAAGTTACAAATTTGTCAGGAGGTGTTGTAGTTGAATAAAAACCATCAAAATATTTAGCACCTTTTTTTACTGCATTTTCAAAAGCATGTTTCGGTGCAATTTCTGCAGACAATTGTCTTAAAAATGGTGCAAACGGTCTTGATAACGTAAATTTTACCGTGTAATCATCTACTTTTGTTATTACAGGCAATTTACCTTCTATCATACAACTATCTCTTAATGATGTATTGCCAAGACCTGCAAAAATTATATCTTGCCATGTAAATATTACATCATCTGCCGTTATTGCCTTTCCATCAGACCATTTTATGCCTTTTCTTAAATAAACATAATAATTATTACCTTTTATTTCATAACTTTTAGCGAGTTTTGGAATTACTTCCCCTGTTTTTGCATCCGTTGTGAATAATCCGTCAAACATCATGCCTGCCATTTGAGAAGAAGTTGCATCTTTTGAAGTAAAAGGATTAAATGTTTTTGGGCCTTCTCCAAAAATTGATAAAATAACTTCACCGCCAAAGTTTCCAACAGGAGCTTGACTTTGAAGGTAATCTATTCCGTTTAATGTTATAGTTTTGGCTCTTTTAGGATATGTAAATTCTGTTCTTTGATTTATATTTTGAGTATTTGCCGGCTTTTGTTCAGGAATATCTTTTCTGATACACGCTTTCAAAAACAACAAAACCAAAAATATTATCAAAAAAATATATATTACGCGTTTCATGCTTTTATTATCACAAAAAAACAGTATTTTTCATACCCCATATTACGAATTTTTGAATAAATCTTTAAAACGAAAATACATGTAATCCTTTAAGTAAAATTTTTTGTAAATTTAATATGGGAGGATTAATTACAATGTATTCAATAATTTTATCTTTTAATCGGCCAAAAAATATTTTAACAAGTAGAGAAGAAGAGGTTTTAGTTGAGGTTGTTAAAGGTAAAAACAACGGAGAAATTGCAAATGAACTTTATATAAGTATTCATACAGCTAAATTCTATGTAGCATCTATTCTACAAAAATTTGGAGTTTCAAGACGTTCAGGGATAATTGTTAAAGCATTGCTTGAAGGTTGGGTTGAAGTTAGTCAATAATATATTATGCTTTTGTTTTTTTAAAAAATATATTTTCACTTAATTTATTTTTATCTATTAATATTTGTGCCTGATTTTTGAATGATTCAGCTTTTTCGATTTCACCTTTTTGTACAAGTATTCTTGATGCTAATAAATTGAACATTATTCTCAACAATTCATTGGATTCATAATTTTTGTCCAATAGTGCCATAGTATTTTTTGCTATACCCAAACTAACATCCAACTGACCCTGTGCAATTTTTAAATCACCTATAAAATACCACGCCAAAATAGAAGCATTTGATAATCCGTTTTGATTACCGATTTCTTTTACATTTTGGTAGATTTTGTATGATTTATTGTAATCTTCAAGAACTTTATATGAATAACCTATAAGCAGGTCACAAATTAAATCAAGTTGAGTAAGATTATTTTCTTTTGCTGATAATTTAGATTGATAGATACTTTTAGCAAACATTTTTATATCGCTGTTTACATATTCAAAAGCTTTTAATAAATTATAAATATAAGTTCCAAAAATATTTGAATCTATTAACATTTGTGGATTAATATTCAAATCATATTCTTCACCTCGCATAAATCTTTGGAGATATATAAATAGTGAATAAGATTCCGGCAATACTTCTAATTGTTCTGCAACTTTTTTAATTAAAGGTCTTACATCTTCTGATTGGAATATTTTAGCAACACAAACATATCCTATTGTGTCAAATATTGATGAAAATACCTGTTCTTGAGGCATTTTATCTGTAATTAACAATGCTATATTTTCCGGTGTAAATGTTGATATTAAATCTTCACCAAGAGAAATACATTCTTTTAAATTACCTATATTAAAGAATATATTTACTTTTATCAATGATACCCAGAATAAAATTTTATTAAAGTTTTGGTCCGCAGGATTAAATGTTGATTCAGGAAGTCTTGATAATATTTTGTTTGACAATGTTATCGCTTGTGTATAATTACCTGTTCTCAAACAACATTGCAAGATTTTATTACATAAATTTATTACCTTTTTATCTTCCATTGCATGTTCTATATTTTCCAAAACAAGTTTTGAGAAATTGTATAATTTTGTAGGAATAAATTTATACAACATGTTTGAAATATTTTCATAAATAATCATTTTGTAATCATTAATGGATTTTTGAATTTCTTCATCAGAATCTTCTTCCATTAATTTTAACAATGTCATACTGTAATTAAGATAAGAACTAAAATCTCCCAACAATAAAACGATGTTAGAAAGTTTTTTCCATACATCTTGAACTTTCTTTTTATCATTTAATATCGTATAAACATTTAAGTTTATTGGTAATGGTACATTATCATCAACAACAGTATTCAAAAGGGATTTAGCGATATCAGTTTTTTCTTCTTCGCTTAACATATCATCCATTACTGCTTTTAAAAGATTATAGTTATTGAAATGAACAACATTATTTTCTAAGTAAATATAGCCTTTTTCATCAAGTAATCCCAAAGAATTTCCCAAATCAGGAATATTTAATGACTGTAATGTTGCAATATCAATTCTTGGTCCTAAGTAAAGCAATAAAACAAAAATATCATATGCATTTTTATCATGCGTTAAAAATCTAAATCTGGTTTCTAATAATTTTTCTATTGTCGGAGAAAAAATTACAGAAGATTGATTTTTTATTACATATTTATCATTTTTTAGTTCAAAAATATCATTTTCAAGTAAATAATATATTGCGTGTTTTAAATATAACTGACAACCTTTTGTATACTGTGCAATTTTTTCCATGTAGAAAGAATCCAAGACTTTTGAATATAAATCTACTTCAGGAGTTATCATTTTTTCAAAATTTGAACCGCTAACCATTATTTCTGTATAATTAGGATTTGTTAATAAGAAGTGAGAATTTTTATGAAGTGAGAAATTTTCATCTGAGAATAATAACAAGTTCAAATTATACTTATCAAAATCTTTTAACAACATTTGTAATATTTCAAAAGAAGTAACATCTACTTTTTCAAAATTTTCAACATATATCAAGCAATGTTCTAATGAATTAAATAGAATTGTAAATATATTATATAGAGTATCTCTTACATCTTCCGGATTCATTCCATTTATAGGTTGTAAATTTATTAAAGCTTTTACAACACCTGTTTTATCTAATTTTTCAAAAGTAGAAAAATCATTTTTTACAAAATTTCTAGCCGAAATAGAGAATTTAAATAAAGATGATAAAAGTTCATAGAAAAACCCATACGGTTTGTTTTTGGTATCTTCCGTACAAGTTATTTTAACAACTCTGTTACAAGTACCCTCTTTCAGCACTACGTTTGGAATATCTTTTGATAACGGATAGAATTTTTTATTCGTTTTTACTGAAATTATATTCTTAGAACTATTTTTAAGTAAAGATAAAATACTTTCTTTTAAATCACCAGATTCAATTTTTTTAAATTCACAAACTTGTTCATCAAAATTAAGTTTTTTAATATTATGAATAATTGCATCATCTGTCTTCATTTCAGAATCAGCATCAATATCCTCTAATGAAAGTTGTTTTAATCTTTCTCTTAATTTATCATTTTTAGAAGTATCTTCTTCTTCTTTAGGAACAGTAATATATTTTTTCAAATCCAGTTCATAAAAAATTTCAAGTTTATCTTTTACAAGAACTGTTCCTAATTGTGCAAGAGATATTTTATTTCTTAAGACATCAGCCGTACTACTGTCTAACAATACTTGTAATGCATTATGATATTGTCCTTGTGATGTATTTTTATACATCATTTTTATATTAAATCCTGATTTAAAATCTTTTGGTCTTGTATTTATATCTCTTTTTATTAATGTAAAATTGCATCTTAAAAGTGTATCGTGTGAATTATGCAATTTAATATTTAATTTCATTATTGGTTTAGCAATTTCCAAAATAAAGGAAAGAGCCCTAAATACTGATTCATCAAAAGTTTGTTCTTTATTGAATTTTATAATATAAGCTTTATCTATAATTTGCCATTTTATAGCAATATTCGTACAAAATCCTGTTATAAGATTATGTAAGTTGGTTTGAAATTTTTTATATGCTACATCAGAATTAAATAAATTCTTTAATTTAGGCATATTTGGAAATTCTATTACAACACACGCAAAATTAAGAATGGTAGACTCATTTAAAGCTATACTTAAATATGTATCCATTCCACAATTACTACAAGCTTCTGTCTGAGTTAAATTAAGTTTCCCGCAATTATGACATTTACTTAAAATAGGATAACCACATTTTATACAATTGCCTGTTTTATTTAAAGTTCCGCAAACAGGACAAGTTAACTGTAAAATCTTTTTACAATTAGGGCAAATCTTTGTATCATCAGATACTTCATGGTTACATTTTGGACATTGCATAAATAAATTATATCAGTTTATTTTAATAAATCAATTTTTTGTGCTACAATACCGTATAAAAGAGGGAGTTTTTATGGAATATTTCAAATATCTTCTAAATCCTGCACTAATGTTAATTTTTTTATTTTTTGCCGTTTCTGTAGGTTATTGTATTCTTAAGTATCACAAAATTAATAAACAAATGATGATACTTTTAAATTACTTAAAAAAATTCAAAAAAAATGATTTAACGTTCAGATTTAAAGAATTTGATGACGGTTTAACTTCAAATTCTTACATTTCAAATAGTTGGACAGAATTTAGAAACACTCTTGTTTTTGATGAAAACGTAGTTCTTTCTAATGAAAAAGAAGATGTAGTGTTTGAAAATGCTTCACAAGTAGTATCTGGTATTCAAACCACAGTTGATTCTGCTTATTTCTTTAATGAAGAAATTTTAATTACTTCAAAATTAAACTACAAATTTGTGCAGGTTACACCAACTTTATTAACAGGTATGGGGCCTTTATTTACATTTATGCATATTGCATTTGCATTTGCTAACGTTGATTTTACAACTAATGAAGCTACGATGATGACTATTTCTAATTTGATTTCTAATATGCAAATTGCAGCTTTGTGTTCTGTTTTTGCTGTTGGTGAATCATTGATATTCTTAATGCTTGAAAGATTATTGTATAACTACAAGTGTAAACAACCTCTTTCTGAAATTCAGGATTGTTTCTATAAACTTTTTGACAGCGTTACATCTGAAAAATTCTTAATTGAATTATTAAAAACAACAAAAATTCAAAATAATTCATTAACTAATGCAATGAAATCAATGCCTCAAAAATTTCAAGATGCACTAACAAAGAGTTTGGCCGCTGTTATGGTTCCTTATTTGGATAACATTCTTTTCAATCTTGATAAAATAAAAGAAAATAATCCTAATAATTTTACCCAAAATGCAATAGATTCCGTTGATGATTTATTCCAACAATAAACTATATTTCAGGTGTATTCATGTTTAAAAAAACAATTAACAAAACAGATTATAAAGAAGAAAATATTTTTTGGATAACAATGTCAGATTTGTTATTGGGTTTAATGATTATATTTTTAACCCTTTTCATAATGTCTATGGTTGGATTTTCTCAATCAAAATTTGCTGAAAAATCAGCCCAAATATCATTAGCCGAAAATATGGCCGATAAATTTTCGGAAAATAAAGTCAACGTTAATATTGATAAAGTTTCAGGGTTGGTAAAAATTTCTGATCTTGAACTATTTGATACCGGTAGTTTTAAATTATCACCAAAGGGTAAAAAATATTTAGACAAATTTTTCCCAATTTATATTGATACAATTTTTTCTGATGCTGAAATTAGCAATAAAGTTGAAAATATTGTAATAGAAGGTCATACCGATTCTCAAATGTTTAAAGGGTTAAAATCTCAAGATGAACAATATACCAAAAATCTGGAACTCTCTGCTCTTCGTGCAAATGCAGTTGCAAGTTATGTATTTAAGACAAATTATGATAAAAAATATAGCGACAGACTTCGTAAAGTACTTATTGTCGAAGGAAAAAGTAACACAGTTCCTGTTATTGTAAATGGAAAAGAAGATTTAAATAAAAGTAGAAGAGTTGAATTAAAAATAAGAATTAAATCTAACAGTGATAAAATTGAAGATTTATTTTTCAAAAAATAGAAATTTATTTTATTAAATTTTGAATTTCTTTAAAATTTGGATTTTTTGAGGATTGTAATAATTCAAATAATACTATTTCAAGACAAGTTATTTTTACTCCTTCTTGGCGCATAAGCTCTATACCTGTACCAAATTCAAAATCTTTTCTGCTCTTGCAGGCATCCTTTACAAGATAAACTTCATAACCTTCTTTTAATAAATCCATTGCTGTTTGATAAACACAAATATGCGCTTCTATTCCAAACAAAATTATTTGAGGTCTTGCATAAGTTTTTAAAGTTTCTAAAAAATTATTTTCTTTCACAATTGAAAAAGAAGTTTTTTCAAAATATTTTTGTTTATCATTTTTTAAACAATCCAAAGTAAAACCTAAACCTTTAGGATATTGTTCACTAACAAACATAGGAATATTTAAAATTTTAGCAGCACTAATCAATTTTTCTGCCTGAGAAACTTCTTGTTCAGCATTAGTTGCTTTAACAAGTTTTTCTTGCATATCTATCATTAAAATAAGACTATTTTCAATGTTTAACATAATTCTTTTAATTTTTCGTCAATAACTTGTAAAACTTTTTCAACAGTAGCTTCTTTAATTATATCGTCATTTACCTTTACGTAAGGAGGCTTAGGAGCTTCCCATTGTATTGAACACACGCCTAAACATTGTGATGGAGTTAATTCAACCTTATCTCCATATTTTTCAGGAATAATTTTTGATAAATTTTTCATATTTTCCTGACCTTGAATATAACAAGTTGTTCCAATACAAACTTTTACGCTTACTTTTTTCATATAAAACCTCTTTTTGAATAAAAATATTATATGTCTTTAAAAATCTTTTACAACAGCACCAGATAAAATTTATTTATTTATATTTTGGAGAGAAACAGGTTCTGCATGGATAATAACATCGATATTACCTATTTCATCATTTATTCTTTTTTCAATGTTATCACAAATCGTATGACATTGAGATATTTTCATATCGTCCTCAACAAATATAGTTACTTCAACTCTTACCATTGGTCCTAAATTTCTTGCTTTTAGATTTTTATATCCCTTTATTTCTTCACAAGAATGCAAAATATTATTTATTTCAAAAATCTTTTTATATGATACAGAGCCATCAAGAAGATTATTAAGCGTTTGTTTTATAATTAAAAATCCTGCTTTGAAAATAATTCCTGCAACTATAAGAGCAATTATCGCATCCAAAATATTTAAACCTGTTATTTTTATTGCTATAAGGCCTATTAAAACACCTAAAGATGAATAAACATCTGTTTTTAAATGTTGAGCATCAGCATAAAGAGATATTGAATTTGATTTTTTTGCTACATATGAAGAATATGTGCTTGCAATTATATTACCAAGCATGGCAATTGCCATAACATATATACCAAAGGTTGAATCTATATTTTCATGATATCCGAAAATAATTTTTTTACTTGCTTCGTATAAGATAAAAGCAGATGCAAAAATTATCATTACCCCCTCAATAAAACCTGCCATATCCTCATATTTTCCATGACCGAAAGGATGGTCCGCATCAGCCGGAGTTGAAGAACGTTTAATAGCAAAAAAAGTTATAGAAGAAGCCAAACAATCAGCAACGGAATGAACAGCTTCAGATAAAAGACAAATACTTCCCGAAATATATCCGGCAATTAATTTCAATACAATAACTATTAAATTAAATGTTAGAGAAAGACATATTGCTAATTTTTTTTGTAAATTTATTTCCATGTCAAAATTATATCATATAAAGATATTATCTGAAAAAAATAAGTTGCAATATTACATGTTTGTTGTAATATGAAAATGAAAAGAAAGATTTTAATTAAGAATAGATAAAAGGAGAACAAAATGAAACTATCAAAATCTTTATTAGCATTATCTGTATTAGCAATGGCTTCTTCAACAGCTATCGCAGCAGATACAAAAGTTGAAGCATATGCACACCCAACAATGTTTAATTCATCAGCAGTTGAAGTTGCTGAATCACCAAGAGGCGTTTATTTAGTTGGTGAAAAAATGTTAAAAGCAGCTCAAGATTATGCTATCGCAGGTAAAGAAAATGTATTAATAGATGCAGAATCAAAAGCATTAGCAGCAGATTTAGAAGCAATTTTAGGTAAAGCATTTGATTTAAAAACTCCTGCTTTACGTTCAGAAATGGCTCACGCTTTAGCTGAAGGTTTAGGTTTAAAAACTCCTGCAACAAGAAAATATACTTATAAAGATGTAAAAAATCACAAATTAGAATCTTACATCTACAGAGCTTTAGGTGCTAACGTAATGATTGGTTACCCTGATAAAAACTTCAGACCTGACCAAAGAATTACAAAAGCAGAAGTATTCGCTACTTTAGCTCAATTATTAACTAACACTCCAAGTTCTTCAGAATTAGGTTTATTAGCTAACAAATATGAAATGAAAGAAATTCCTAACTGGGCTATCGCTCCAACTGTAAAAGTTATGGATTCTGGTATTTTAAACAACTTACCTGATTTAGCATCAGTTGCTAACGACAAATATTTAACAACTGAACAATTACAAAAATTAGTTGTTACTTTAAGCCACAGCAAATATTACAACGCAGCTTACTTAGCAGATTCAGCTAATACAGCTACAGTAAGAGTTAAAATTAAAGAAAGAGTTGATGCTAGACACATTAACATTGGTGAAACAATTTACGCTGAAACAACTGAAGCTTCAGTAGTTGCAGGTAAATCTTTCAAAGCTGGTTCTAAAGTAATCGGTGAAGTTGTTGAAGTTTCAAGACCTGGTGTTAAAAATCCTGGTTATGTAAAAGTTAAATTCAACACTATTAAAGACGGTTCAGTTAAAGCTGATTTCCCTACAAGCGTAACAAGCGCTTCAGTTGATACAGCTAAAACAACTAACTTTGTAGCTCGTTTAATTGCAACTCCTGTTTCAGCTGTTGCAAGAGTTGGCGGTACAGCTGCAAGATCAGTTTCTACAGAAGCTATGAACATCTCTAATGATGGTGAAAGATATGTTGAAAACTGGTCAAATGCATTTGCTAACCTATTCTCATTACAACCTGTTGCAAGTTTAAGAAACGTTGGTAAATCATTCGTAACAGTTGGTTACTTCATCGCTGATACAGCTAAATTAGCAGTATCTGGTACATTCGGTGTTCTTTATGAATTAGGTGACGAAGTTAGATACGTTATCTTACCTTCATCAACAAATGATTCAGCATTGAACCCTGGTGATGAATTAACAATCATCTACAACAAATAATTATTATTTGAATAAATGATTAAAAGAGACTGACTTGATAGTCAGTCTCTTTTTTATTCTGTCAGCTAATAGAAAAATTTTTATTTAGTTTTAAAAATATTTATTATGACAAAAGTTGTTATCATTGGTGGTGTTGCAAGCGGTTCAAAAGCTGCTTTTAAACTCAAACGATTAAAACCGGAATTTAATATTACTATTTACACAAAAGAGCATAATGTCTCTTATTCTGCTTGCGGAATGCCATATTATATCGGTGGAATTATTAAAGATATTGAAAAACTAATTATAAGAAGGGTTGACGATTTTAAAAAATCCGGAATTGATGTTAAAAATTTACATGAAGTTTTAAAGATTCTTCCTAACCAAAAAAGAATTTTGGTTCGAGATTTAAAAAGCGGAATGGAATTTTTTGATAATTATGACAAATTAATCATTGCAACGGGAGCTTGTCCGTTTATTCCTGAGATACAAGGGATTGATTTAAGCAATGTATATACATTAAGAACTCTAAATGACGGAAGAAAAATAAAAAAGAAACTTTTACACAGTGAAAGAGCTTTGATTATTGGTGGAAATTATATTGGTGTAGAACTAGCAGAAAGTTTTATTCATCACAAAGTTACAACAACTATTGTTGAAAAGAATTCTCATTTAATGAAATTTTTTGATGATGATATGGGAACTCTTATACAAAATAATATAAAAAATATAAGTCATGATTATCTTAATATTTTAAATTCGGACACTGTTACAGAACTAAAAAAAACAGAAGACAATGATATTGAAGTTATAACAAAAAACGGCTATCGAACGGTCGTTGATTTTGTTATTGTAGCTGCAGGTGTAAGACCTAGTGTAAAACTAGCAGTTAATGCCGGTATTGAACTTGGAGAAAGCGGTGCAATTAAAGTAGATAACAAAATGAGAACAAATATTGAAGATATTTGGGCAATAGGAGATTGTGCCGAAAAATTGCATTTAATTTCAAAAAAGAATATCTTTGCACCATTGAGTTCTATTGCAAATAAAGAAGGCAGAATTTGTGCGTTAAATATTGCCGGAAGAGAAGCTAAAACTTTTAACGGTATTATTGGTTCGTCTGTTGTAAAATATTTTGATTTTTCTATGTCAAAATCCGGCTTAGCAGATTTTGAAGCAAGAGAATTAGGTTTTGAACCTGTTTCTGTAATTATTACAAATCTGGATAAATCAAAATATATGCCGGAAGCTAAGGAAATAACAATTAAGCTTACAGCAGATAAAAATACACATAAATTACTGGGGGTTCAGTGTATTGGTTTTGGTGATGCAGACAAACGTGTAAATATTCTTGCAACAGCACTTTTAAAAGAATTTACTGTTGAAGAGCTTGTTAACATTGACCTTACTTATTCTCCGCCAATTTCGATAAGTATTGATCCTATATTAATTGCAACTTATAAATTAATAGAAAAATTAGAAAACTAAACTTTATTTTCTTCAGGTTGACCTACTAATTTAACTAATAATTTAATAACTTTTGGCATTTGGCAAACAAAAGAATAATTCCCTGCTGAAAGAGAACACTTTGAGCAATCACATTTAATGTTATAGCATTCAATTGCTTGTTCAGTCCAGTTTTGTGTTAATGAATCAGAAATTTCACCATTGTTCTGAGGATAAAAATCCTCTCTTGTTCCAATGATTGAATTTGTCATACTTAAAGCCATTTGATACCTTCCCCCTGTAAGTGTATTTACTATTTAAGTACTTACAATATCATTTTAACAGGTGGGTATATTAAGTTTCATCCTTTATTTGGAGGATATTGTCAAATATATATTTTATGACTTCTTCATTGTATCTTGTATTTTTAGAAGTAAAAAGTAAAACTTCTTCGCCAAACGATTTTTTTATTTCTTGAATTCGCTTATTTAAATCATTTTGTTTAACTAAATCAACTTTTGAAAGAATAGTCAATGTATCTAAATTATTATGATTAAGCCATTCTCTCATTTGAAAATCATTTTTTTGAATTTCATGTCTGGCATCAACAAATTGAATAAGTTTGACAATTTGAGTTCTCTTTAGGAGATATTGTTCCAAATTTTTTTGCCAGTCATCCTGCATACCTTGAGAAACTTTTGCATAACCGTATCCCGGTAAATCTGTGATGATAAATTTATTTGAAAAATTAAAAAAGTTTATAAGTCTGGTTTTTCCCGGAGTGTTAGACGTTTTTGCGAGTTTTTTATTATTTGCCAAGCCATTTATAAATGAAGATTTACCAACATTAGAACGTCCGATTAGGGCAATTTCGGGCAAGCCGTAATCTGGGCATTGAGATAATTTTGCCGCACTTATTAAAAATTTTCCGTCCAGTGATTTTTTCATTTTATCTTAATTTTTTTTCTAATTTTTTAATTTTTCTGTTTATTTTTCTTATTTCACGTTTTGTATGGTCATAAGCTAAATATTTTTGATAATTGTATATCGCATCATAATAGCTCTTGTCTTTTTCATTTGCTTTAGCCAGTAATAATAAAGCATCCACATTTGATGGATTAAAGTTTAGAGAACGTGTTGCATATTCTCTTGCCAATATATAGTTTTTCTTTTCAAAAAAGACTGTTCCGTCTTCAAGTAAAGCCTTTGAACGATTTTCGGTTTTTAAAATGTACTCAAAGTTACTTAAAGCAATTTTATTATCTCTGTCTTTTGAAAGAGCTTTTCTTAAAGCTCTTTTTGCAGGTGTAAAGTGTTTATGATATGTTAATATTTCCGCTAAATATAAGTCATCTTTAAGAGTTTTTGTACTGTATATAGCTTGTTCAAACATTTCATTAGCATGAGCGATATCATCTAATACAAAATATGCTTCTCCTTTTGTAACCATATCATTGGTATTTTTTACAGGGAAGTTAACAAGTTGAGCTAACAAATCTTTTTGATTAAATTTTTGATTAGCCACATTCATTAATTTTATTTTTGCCAAATATAATTCTAAATCTTTAGGATTTGCTGCAATAGCTTTATTTACGTTGTCCAGAGCTTTTACAAAGTTTTGAGTTGAACCTATTGCATTTTTAGCTGAGGCAACTTTTGCAAGTTCAAAATATGTTGCAGAAACTCCTTTTAGTGCTTCTTCATTATATTTTGGAACTCCTAAAAGAGATGAATAATATTTTAAGGCTTGATCATATTTTCCTGTTGCATAACTGATATCTGCTATTTTTAATTTTGCATCATACAAATTCGGATTTGTAACAGATACGGTTTTTAATTGTTCAATAGCGAATTCGCTATCTGCACGTTTTTCATAAATTTCTGCCAAATTTAAATATGGTTGAATATTTTCCGGTGAAATAGCACTTGATTTTCTAAACGCTGCTATTGCAGCTGCTTCATTACCTTGATTTCTGTATATCTCACCGAATAAATTATATATTGAAGATGAATTTGGATTTATGCATAGTGCATTGTTCAAATATGTCAAAGCTTGAGAATAATCTGTTCTTTTGTTTGCAAGTTGAGCTAAATGATAATAAGCAGTTGCATTATTTGGGTTTAATTTTATAGATTTCTTAAATTTTGTTTCAGCTTCATTTAAATTATTGTGCAAATAATCAATTGTTCCCAAATTATCTATTGCATTTGCGTATTGTGAATCAATTGACAAAGCCTTCTCGAACATCTCTTGTGCTTTTTCAATATTTTTCATTTTTAATTCGCAAATACCAAGCTCATTATATGCAGCATAATGTCTTGGATTTAAAAGAGTTGTAACCGTAAATTGATCTTTCGCTGAAGAGATTAAATAATCTTTATTTGCTTGGTAGTCCATATTGGAAGATTTTAATCTTGCAAGATGAATTAAACCTTGTGCATAATGTAAATCAGCATTTTGAGGATGTGTTTTAAGTAAATTATTTAATTCTTTTTGCGCAGCATCTAATTTATTTTGTTTTACCTGAAGTAAAATTTTCAAACTTTTTGCATTAATATCATTTGGATTAGATTTTAACATCGCATTAATTTTGGTTTCAGCTTGACGAAGATTACCATATTCTATATTTTTTAATGTTGAAATATTTGCATTATAAGTTGTTTCAATTTTTGCATTTATTTTTTGTGTAGGCTTTGCTTTATTAGCATTAGTTGTTGTTGCTGCATTTGCTGTTGTACCTAAAATTAATAGTGCTGATAAAGTTAATGCTAGTTTTTGCTTCATATCCTAATCTTCCGTTATCTTTTGTTAAAATTTTCTCAAAATAATGTAAATATTGTATAATACTAACGTTAAAAAATCAATATAACTGGTATTATGGCTCTTTTAGAAACTTCAAAACAGTATTTAGAAATGTTTAAAACATATTTAATTGTTGAGAAAAATTTTTCTCAACATACTTTAAGAGCTTACGTGTCAGACATTTTAACGTTTTTAATATGGCTAAAAGATATTCCTTGTGAAAAAGTTAATTATACAAAACTTAGAGAATATCTCTATTTTATCCAAAAATTTGACTATAAAAAAACTACAGTTGCAAGAAAACTTGCCTCTGTCAGAACTTTTTATAAATTTTTATACAAAGAAAAAATAATGGAGATAAATCCTGCTGTAAATTTAAATTCTCCAAAACGCCCAAAATCTTTGCCAAAATTTTTAACACAAGATGAAATGGAAAAGATTTTGAATAACGTAAAAATGGATACACCTGCGGGTTACAGAAATAAAGCAATATTAGAACTTCTTTGGGCAACAGGAATGCGTATCAGCGAATTAAGCGGACTCAATTTTGGAGATTTAAATCTTGAAAATAATGAAATTAGAGTTTTTGGTAAAGGGGCTAAAGAAAGAATTGTTCTTGTTACAGATAGAGCAAAAACTTATTTGCAAAGATACATAGAAAACGCAAGACCTCTGATTGCTAAAGGTTTTCGTTTAGAAGAAATAACCGAGTCAACTCCTGTATTTATAAACAATACAGGGTATCGTCTTCAAAATAAAACCGTTAGAAACGCTATTAAAAATGTCGTTGAAAATATTGAACTTCCTAAAAGAGTAACACCTCACATGTTCAGACACAGTTTTGCGACAAAATTAATTGAAAATGGAGCAGATTTAAGGGTTGTTCAAGAACTATTGGGTCATGCCAGTATTTCTAATACACAAATTTATACTCACATTAGCACAAAGCGGTTACAAGATGTATATGATGCTGCTCACCCGAGAGATTCCCTTGATTAATATTAAGTTTTACAAAGTAACTTATAATACTATATTTATTGAATTTTAGAATATTTCTTTAAAATTTATTTCTTATATATTAATGTTTAAAAAAATAATTCCGATAGAAGTATTAAGGAGTATTATTGTGAATAATTCTACGCAACAATTAAGATTAAATTTTCTTACACTAAGATTGCATGACCTTGATGCAAATGCTCAAAGTATTTCATCGCAAAAAATGAATTTAATGTATCAAGCTCAGAATCTTAGTACAGAAACTTTTAATCCTGCAAGTGGAATCTCTTTTGGTGGAACAGCAACCGATAATACTGAATGGGCAATAGACGGAGATGATTTTAATTTTGAAGACATGTCTTTCGACAACCCTGCGGAAAATCAACAAGTTAATAAAGAAGCCTTAGCCGAACAATTAAAAGAAATTAGCGAACAAGAAAAAATACTTGATATGCAATTAATTCAAATTAATACTGAACGAACAGCAGTAAAAACTGAGCGAGATTCTTTAAAAGAAAAAATGGATAATGATAATAACACAGAAAATTAAACTCTTTTTTATGTTTGATTACAATTAATTTAATAAATTTTTAAAGCCCCTTTTTGTTATTTACAAATATTTTTATTTCATATATCATTAAATAAAAGGGGTTTTTATGGAATTAAGATATAACAGAATACTGTTAAAAATTAGTGGTGAAGCACTTATGGGGAAACAGGATTTTGGTATTGATTATGAACCTGTTCAAATGATTGCTAAAGAAATTAAAAACATTCACAATATCGGTGTAGAAGTTGCTGTTGTTGTGGGTGGCGGTAATATTTTCAGAGGTATGAAAAACAGTACCAAACTTGGAATGGATAGAGCTTCAGGTGATTATATGGGTATGCTTGCAACTGTTATGAATGCTCTTGCACTACAATCAGCATTAACTCAAATTAATGTGGACTGCAGAGTTCAGACCGCAATTGACATGAATCAAATAGCAGAACCTTACAGAAGATTTAAAGCAATAAGACATTTAGAAAAAAATCGTGTTGTAATATTTGCAGCAGGAACCGGTAACCCATTCTTTACAACTGATACAGCATCAGCACTAAGAGCTTCTGAAATTGGTGCTCAGGCAATGCTTATGGCTAAAAACGGTGTAGATGGCGTTTACGATGATGATCCTAATGTTAATCCAAATGCTAAAAAATTAGAAAATATTAATTACGATGATATCATTAAAAACGGATTAAAAGTAATGGATACATCAGCTTGTTCTTTGTGTAAAGAAAATAATATTCCTATTATAGTATTTGATTTTAAAGCTAAAGGAAGCATTGAAAAAATTGTTTACGGTGAAAAAATAGGAACTTATGTAGGTTAATAATATAGAAAATAATATAAGAAAGAGGTAAATATGTCATTAGATGAATTATTTTTAAACGGTGAAGAAAAAATGGAAAAAGCACTTGAACAGTTAAATCGTGAATTTAAGACTGTTAGAACCGGAAGAGCAAATCCTAATATTTTAGACAGAGTTAATGTTGAATACTATGGAGCGCCTACTCCATTAAGACAAATGGCTCAAGTAACCGTTCAAGATGGCACAACTCTTGTTATAGCACCATTTGATAAATCAATTCTTAAAGAAGTTGAAAAAGCATTAACAAAAGCTGAATTAGGTGTTATGCCAAACAATGACGGTATTGTTATTCGTATGATTTTCCCACCTCTAACTGAAGAAAAAAGAAAAGAAATTACAAAAGACGTTAAAAAATTCGGCGAAGATTCAAAAGTTGCAATAAGAAATATCAGACGTGATATGACTGATGCTTTGAAAAAACTTGAAAAATCAGAAAATCTTCCTGAAGATGTTGTTAAAGATAATCAAGATAAAATTCAAAAATTAACTGATAAATATACAGGTAAAATTGAATCTATGGTTAGCGAAAAAGAAAAAGAGGTTTTAACCGTATAATGGATGAAAAAACAAATCCTAAAAAATCAATAGTTCAAAGAGCATTAACAGGTGTAATTTTTGGTTTAATTGCTTTGTTTTGTATTATTTTTGGTGGATTTCCTTTGTTATTACTTTTAATGATTGTAATAGTTTTAGGTTCAAAAGAATACGTACATATTTTACAACATAAAGGGTTTTATCCAAGTTTGAAAGTTATTTTGGCTTTAAATACTGTAATGGCTGTTTTTGCATACTTTAATTGTAAATTTTTAATGCCAATGGTATTTACTTTAGGTGTAATAATATCCTTTATGTGGGTATTGTTCAAAGGAAGACAACCATATATTGCTAATGTCGCAACTACTCTTTTAGGTTTTGTTTATTGTGGCTGGTGCCCATTACAAATGCTTTTTTTGAGAGATTTGGGTACAACCAATAATACATCTTACATGCAAATGATTTTTAAAACTAATATTTTAAGTGCAGGCTTAGGTTACGTTGTCTTTTTACTTTTACTTGTAATAATGACAGATATTGGTTGTTTTTATGCCGGAAAATTTTTTGGCAAACATAAACTTGCACCTGTTGTAAGTCCTAATAAAACAGTGGAAGGTGCTATTGGAGGTGCTATTTCTGCTGTTATTTTGGGTATGATTTGCGGTTATTTTATGGGACTACCTTGGTACCATTCTTTTATAATGGGATGTTTGGTTACTGTTTTTGCTCAAATTGGTGATTTGTCGGAATCTTTACTTAAACGTGATGCAGGAGTTAAAGATTCAGGTGATTTATTACCGGGTCATGGAGGATTTTTAGACAGAACCGACAGTTATATTTTAACTATTCCTGTTTTATATTATTACTGTTTATATTTTGTTCAATCTAATGATTTATTAAACAATATTATTGCTTTTGTTAAAGGACTATTTTAGTGAATATTAAAGATTTAGAAAAAATTTTTAGTATTGAAATTATTGACGAAGAATTATTTAATAAAGCTTTAACTCATTCTTCATATACAAAAGAAAATTCTCTTGATTCACTTTTAAATTATGAAAGATTAGAATTTTTTGGAGATTCTGTTTTAAAATTAGCTGTATCAGAAATTTTAATGAAAAAATTTCCAAAATCAAATGAGGGTGAATTAACAAAAATTCGTTCGATAATAGTTTCAGATGCAATGTTATCAAAAGTTGCCATTAATTTAGGATTGCAAGATTTTATAATTTTAGGTAAAAATGCTGAAAAATCAGGAGAAAGAAAAAGAAGTTCCATTAATGCTTGTATATTTGAAGCCTTGTTGGGAGCTTTTTATTTAACAGGTAAAAAATCAGAAATCATAGAATTTTTAGGAAAAGTTTTTGAACCTGAAATTATGGATGTAAAAAATAATTTTGCAAAATATAATGCGAAAGAAATTTTACAGGAATATACTCAATCTAAAACAAAAGAATTACCTGAATATCACTTAATAAGAGAATTTGGACCTCAGCATGAGCCAAGTTTTGAAATAGAAGTTATTTATAAAGGTGAAGTTTTGGCTTGTATGATTGGAAAATCAAAAAAAGATGCAGAACAAAAATGTGCTTATGAAGCATGTAAAAAATTAGGAGTAATTAAAGATGAATGAAGATGAAAAAATAATAATTTCGCCGTCAATATTATCAGCTGATTTTACTGAATTAGGCAGAGACGTAAAAGCTGTTGAAGATGCCGGTGCTGATTGGATTCACGTAGATGTTATGGACGGACATTTTGTACCAAATATTTCTATTGGTGTTCCCGTTGTTAAATCTTTAAAAAAAGTTGCAAGAGTACCTTTAGATGTTCATTTAATGATTGAAAATCCTGAAAAATATATCGGTGCATTTGCAAAAGCGGGTGCTGATATTATTACTTTTCACTACGAAGCAGCTCAAGACAAAATTGAATCTGTTATAAGCTTAATTCGTTCATTTAATATTAAAGTTGGTATTTCTATTAAGCCTAAAACAAATCAAGAGGTTTTATTTCCATATCTTGATAAAATTGATATGGTACTTGTTATGACAGTAGAACCGGGATTTGGCGGACAAGAATTTATGGGATATTGTGCTCAAAAAATCCCTTATATCAGAGGAAAAGCTCCTGAAAATTTAATTGTTCAAGTTGATGGCGGTATCAATGAAAAAACTGCAAATATCTGCAAAAGTTTAGGTGCAAATTCATTAGTTGCAGGCAGTTACATTTACGGAAGTGATAATATAAAAGCTGCAATTGAAAGTTTGAGATAATTTTAGCAAAGTAAAAGAGCCGTTCAGTAAAACTGAACGGCTTTTTTGTTTCTATATTTCTAATGATTAATAATGACCACCTTCTGATTTAAAAATACCTTCACCTTTATAATGTTTATGTCTTCCAGAAGAAAATGATGATTCATCTCCCGCTACATCAGCGACATCAGATTCACCAAGTTTGTAAGTATTATTTCCGTGTTCCCAATCTGTACCACCGAAAAGACTTCCCGTATGAGATGTGTGTTCAAAAACTATATCTTGATTTCCATCTTTTTGTGATAAATCTACTTCTGAATTTGTGCATCCGTTCAAATAATAACAATCTTCATTTTCAGTACCTGTTATTTTTGCACCTGTCATACGGTTAAAACTTGTTACTTTTACAGAAGTGTCTTCAACTTTGTCTAAACTAATATGAGGTCCCACGTTTCCTGTCATAGGATTAAATCCAACATGAGCACCAGGTTCATAGTGAGCAGAATTACTTTGAGATACAGAAGATTTATTATTTTCTGATTGATTTGGAAATTCTACATGAGTACCATCTTTTAAAAATACACTGTTAATTTTTTTACCGTCTTTTACTATAACTTCTGATGATTTTACATCTGCTTTATTAAATTTGACTCCGCCAATTTTTATTGTGTTTCCGTCCGCCATTTTAACTCCTTTCTTTAACCTTACTACACATATAGTTCATGTAAGTAAATTAAAAGTACAAAATTGCCAAAACGCAGTCATATCCCATCACATCATATCATATCATATCATATAAAGGATTATAGTTGAGTTTCAGCTATTTTAAAATTAGGTTTACAAAAATTAATATTAATATATTCTTACGTTAAGTATAAAATTAAATCTGATATTTAAAAGCCGTTCATTTTCAGAACGGCTTTTTTACTTTAAAATATTATTCACTTATAGCATCTTGGCAATGTTTGCAAATACCGTTTTCATTAAGGTCTTGATATTTCCAGCATCTTGCACATTTTTCGCCTTTTGCTTTTGTTACCCATACTGTTGTATCGTTTTCTGTATATTCATTCAAAACATCAGCGGGTTTTTCTTTAACAACATAGGCTTGAGATGTTATGTACAAATCGCAAAGATCATTTTCATTTGCTTTTAAAAGTTCGTTATCCGAAGATTTAACATAAACTGCAACTTCTAATGAACTTCCCACTTTTTTATCTGCTCTTAATGGTTCTATTGCCTTTGTTACTATTTCTCTTGTTTTTAAGAGTTTAGCAAAATCTTCTTCCAGTTTTTCGTTATTCCATTTTTCATTTTCTTTTACCCAGTCAGATAGAAGAATAGATTTTAGACCTTGTCTTTGACATTCCGGAATGTTTTGCCAGATATCTTCTGCTTGGTGAGGCATTACCGGCGCTAAAACTCTTACCAAAGCATGCATTGTTTCATACAATACTGTTTGACAAGCTCTTCTTGATAATGATTTTTTACCACTTGTATAAAGTCTGTCTTTTACAATATCAAGATAGAATGATGATAAATCCACAGCCGCAAAGTTTTGTAAGCATTGGAAGTATTTATAGAATTCATAGCTTTCAAATGCTTCTGTTACTTCAACAATTAACTTATTTAATTTTGATAGAGCAAATTTATCAATATTTTTTAAATCTTCATAAGATACATAATCCTTTTCAGGGTCAAAATCAAACAAATTACCAAGTAAAAATCTTGCTGTATTTCTTGTTTTTCTGAAAATTTCAGATAATTGCTTGATTATATTATCACCAATTTTAATATCGTTTCTGTAATCTACAGATGCTGCCCAAAGTCTTAGTATATCAGCACCGTAATTTTTAATAATATCATCAGGTCTTATGTAATTACCCAAAGATTTTGACATTTTTCTGCCGTCTTCACCAAATACAAATCCGTGAGTTAAAACTTGTTTATATGGCGAAATACCTTGTGTTGCAATTGAAGTTAATAACGAAGACTGGAACCATCCTCTGTGTTGATCTGAACCTTCTAAATACATATCTACAGGTGTGTGGTTAAGTTCTTCATGTCTTTTTTCTACAACTGCTCTCCAAGATACTCCTGAATCAAACCATACGTCCATAATGTCGTTTTCTTTTCTGAAATGTTGTTTTCCGCATTTTGGACATACAAAATTTTCCGGTAAAAGTTCTTTTTCAGAATATTTTACCCAAGCGTCAGAAGATTCTTTTTCAAATAATTTTGCAACATGTTCAATTGTTTCATCTGTTACAATAACTTCACCACAATCTTCACAATAGAATACAGGAATAGGAACACCCCAAGCACGTTGTCTTGAAATACACCAGTCAGTTCTACCTTCTACCATGTTTGAAATTCTTGCTTCACCTGATGCAGGAATAAATTTAACTTTTTTAATTTCTTCCAAAGCTTTATCTCTGAATTTATCAACTTTTACAAACCATTGAGGAGTTGCTCTGTAAATTACAGGTTTTTTACATCTCCAGCAATGAGGATAACTGTGTTGTAAGTCAGCTTTCTTTAATAAAGCACCAACATTTTCTAATTTTTCTATTACAATATCATTTCCTTTATAATAAGGAATTCCTTCTAAATCACCGGCTTCAGATGTCCATACACCTTTTGAATCAAGAGGTGAATAAACACCGATTTTATATTTGCAGCAAACTTCATAGTCTTCCAAACCATGTCCGGGAGCTGTATGAACAGAACCTGTACCTGCGTCAAGTGTTACGTGTTCACCGCATAATATAGGTGATTTTCTTTCGTACAAAGGATGAACAGGTGTTAGATTTTCTAAATCTTCACCTTTACAAGTTCCTAAAACTGTAATATCTGATTTTTCCCATTCAACATCTTTTAAGAAATTATCCAATAATCCTGTTGCAGCGTAATAAACATCATTTTTGTATTCAAAGAATGTATATTCAAATCTTGGATGAACGCTTATTGCCAAGTTTGACGGAATTGTCCATGGAGTTGTTGTCCAAATTATTGAATAAATATCTTTGCCGACATTTAAAAATTCAAATTTTTCTTTTAATTTATTTGTACTTTCATCATCAAACTTAAATCTTACATAGATTGAAGTTGATGTATGGTCTGCATATTCAACTTCTGCTTCTGCAAGTGCAGTTTCACAAGATGCACACCAATATACAGGTTTTAAACCCTTTTCAATGTATCCTTTTTTGTACATTTCACCAAAAACTCTTACCTGTTCAGCTTCATATTCACCGTCTATTGTTAAATAAGGGTTTTCCCAGTTACCTAAAACGCCTAATCTTTTAAATTCAGATTCTTGTCCTTTTAAACTTTTATGAGCATATTCTCTGCATTTTGCTCTTAATTCTGCAGGAGTTACGGCGTTTCTTCCGCCTTCTATATTTTTTACAACCTTGTTTTCAATAGGCAAACCATGTCCGTCATACCCCGGTACATACGGTGCATAATAACCTCTTTGAGATTTATATTTAATAAGAATATCTTTTAAAATTTTGTTTAATGCTGTTCCTACGTGAATTTTTTCTGAACTCAAATACGGAGGTCCATCGTGTAAAATAAAACTGTTGGTTTTATCTCTGTTTGAAATTATTTCATCATAGATATTATTTTCTTCCCAAAATTTTTGAATTTCGGGTTCTCTGTTTACTGCATTTGCTCTCATTTGTAACGTTGTTTGAGGCAAATTAAGCGTATCTTTATATTCAGGTTTTTTATTTTCTTCAGCCATTTTTATTCCTCTATACTTTTTTACTTATTAAATACTAAACTTTTACAGCTTTTTTACTAGCTTTAAATCTTGCTATTAAAGCCTTTCTTCTTGAACTTCTTGAAATATAATGCTGCATTTTATTATCATCGAATTGACCTTCCCAACGAGCAATAACGGTTGTTGCAATGCAGTTTCCGATTAAGTTAATAGTTGTTCTGCCCATATCAAGAATGTGGTCTATACCAAGTAAAATTGCAACACCGATTACAGGATAATTGAATGTAGTTAAAGTACCTGCAAGAACAATTAAAGATACTCTAGGAACACCTGCAATACCCTTACTTGCAAACATTAATGCAACCATCATAACCAATTGTTGTTCCAAATTAAGATTTATTCCTACAATTTGTGTTGAAAATAATACAGCCATTGCAAGGTGTAACGTTGAACCATCAAGATTGAATGTATAACCTGTCGGCATTACGAATGATACTATATTTCTCGGAACACCAAATTTTTCCAATATTTCCATTGATTTAGGTAAAGCAGCTTCCGAACTTGTTGTTGAAAATGCAAGTAATATTTGGTCTTTTAATGCTGCCATAAGTTTCCAGAACGGAATTCTTGCAATTAAGCAAACACCATACAAAACAACAAATACAAATATTGCCAAAGCTCCGTACAGGCAGAATATAACTTTAGCATAATTTTTCAGCACACTTATACCATTTAAACCTACCGTTGAAGCGATTGCACCAAAAATACCTATCGGTGCAAAATACATTACATATTCCGTAAATTTAAACATTACTTTTGCAGTGGAATTTAAAACATCCAAAACAGGTTTTGCCATTTTTCCGACACCGCATATTGCAACTGCAAAGAATATTGAGAAGATTACTATTTGTAATAAGTTACCGTCTGCCATTGATTTAATTACACTTGTAGGAAACATTCCGACAAACATATCACTCAATGAATTATGAGGATTGATAGTTGCCATATGTTCTACGGCTTTCATTTCCTGACTTAAATCTCCGGATGTATCAAAGCCTGCTCCCGGTTGAATCCAGTTACCCATAAATAATCCGATACAAAGAGCAAGTGTTGTTACTATTTCAAAATAAATTATTGTTTTTAAACCAATTTTACCCAATGACTTTATATCACCATGTCCTGCAATACCAACAACAAGCGTTGAAAATAACAACGGTGCTATAATCATTTTTACCATGTTAAGGAAAATTTTTGATAAAGGACTCAATTTAACAGAAAAATCCGGAAATAACCAACCTACAATAACACCCAGAACAAGTGCTAAAAATATTGCAATTGTAAGTTTAGAATTCTTCACTATGTTCTTACTTCCTTTCCTTTTGTAATTATATTACAAACATAGTGGAGTTCATAAATTTCTTGATATTTTTTTTATACGATTGTAAACTAAACCTTTACCGTATAGTATTTTTTAAGAAATTCTAGCAAATCAGTAGTTATATCCAACACCGTTATATCACCTTCTTCAAGCAGGCGTTGTCTTAATTTGTCGCTTTTATCTCTTGGCGGAAGAACACCTATTCCTTTTACGTGAGCATTTCTTGCACAGCTTGCATCATCAACGGTATCTCCAAGATAAAATATATCGTTTGCAATAACTTTTTCTTTTATCAATTCAACACCTTTGGTATCGGGTTTTTGATTATCCCAGCCGACACATTCAAATGTTATTATCGGATAAAAATACTTTGTTAAATTCCAAACTTTTAAGGAATGCATTGCAGATTTAGTGTCTCTACCGGTAAAAACAGCCAAGTTATAACTTTTTGCAAGTTCTTTAACGTGTTCTTCGTCTAAAATAATTTTTTCTTCGTCAATAAATCCGCCTTTTCCGTCAAAATAAATATTTAGATAATAATCTGCCATTTCGTCAAAATCAACATCAAAACCGTTTTCTTTAAATTTGTGCATCAAAATGTCAAAATCACTGTTAAAACCGCCTTGATATTTTATTGTATTTATTTCTTCTCTTGTAAGTTCACCGCCTGTAAAATGATTGTATGTCATCATTGTAACTACACTGAAAGAATTTGTTGTATCAATAAGAACACCATCCATGTCAAAGATTATTGTAGGTCTTAGAGTTATTTTTTCAATAAATTTTTCTGTTTGTTCTTTATTTTGTTCGTCTAAAATAAAACATTGTTTTTCGCTATTAAAAGGTATTTCCAAATTATGCAGTTCAACTTTATGTTTTATAAAATCAAATTTTTTATCAAAATAAACTTCTAACTGATTATTATTTTCCAAAACTTTTGCATTTAATTTTTCTAACTCTTCCCTAATATTCATAAATTAATCCCATAGCCTGTTGTAAAAGAAACTTTAATGTTATACTATCATATTATGAAATCACTTTGCAATAAGATTTTATTGGCTTTTTTAATCCTTTTTGCAGGAATAAAAGTTTATGCATTAGATGTTGTTTATCCTACAAGTTACAACATGAATATTAATGCTCCGTCAACATTTTTTGTCGGAAATACTAATCCGGAAGAAATTTTAACTATAAACGGAGTTAAAATTGATGTTCATCCGTCAGGCGCTTTTGCTCAAAAAGTACCTCTAAATATCGGTAAAAATGTTTTTACTATTACTTCAGATTGGAATAAAAAAGTTTACACCATTAACAGAAAAGCTATTCTAAGCGTTTCATACAATAATTCTAATCCAATGAATAATTTTAAAAAATTTGATAAAGAAAAATTTGTATATGTAAAAAAAGACGGAACAGCATTGAGAAGCACGCCTGTTGAACAAGGTATAAATAGATTATCACATCTGGAAAAAGATGTAATATTAAAAGTTGATGGCGAAATGTACGGATTATATAGAGTAGTTTTATCAGAAAATAATTATGCATGGATAAATAAGAAAGCTGTTTATGAAAATGTTATTAATGAAGAACCTGAAACCGCAAAATTAATCGCTAAATCTTTTACACAAAGTAATCACTCTAAATTTTATAAAATCAAATTAACTCAAAGAATTCCGTACTATGTTGAAGAAAGCAATCCGCTTGTTTTACATTTATTTAATACGGACGGAAGTGAAACAGTTTTCCCTATAAATTTAAAACATAATCTTTCAGGTTATGATGCATATTACGAAGGAGATTGTCTTGTACTTGAAATTAAGAAAAAACTTAATGTCTACCGATTTAGACCATTGAGAGATATAACCATAGTAATAGATCCCGGTCATGGAGGAAATGAAAAAGGAGCTGTAAGCTGTCTTAGAAACTACGAAAAGGATATTAATTTAAAAATTGCATTATATCTATACAAAGAACTCTCTCGAAAAGGAGCAAATGTTTACATGACAAGATTTACAGATGAATTTGTATCTTTAAATGACAGAGTAAAATTTTCAAATGAAAAAAATGCCGATATTTTTATTAGTATCCATGCAAATTCATTACCTGACGGCAAAGATCCTATGAAAGAAAGAGGTACAAGTGTTTATTATTATTATAATGAGTCAAAACCTCTTGCAGAAAGCATTTTAAATAATATTGTTAATAAAGTACATACTAATAATGATGGTTTATACCAGAGAAGTTTTGCAGTTGTAAGAAATAGTCGAGCTTTGAGTGTTTTAGTAGAAACTGCATACGTTATAAATCCTTACGATAATATTCTTTTGATTAATGAAAAATTTCAAAAAAATTGTGCTAAAGCTATTTCTAATGGTGTTATAGAGTATTTAAAATCAATACAAATTAACTAATCTTCATTAAGTTTACAAACCTAAAATATACACTTAAAATAAAAAAATAAGCAAACCCATGAGTAATAAACATTTTGAGGATTATTAAAAAATATGTAAAATTTTAAGTTATTTTAAAAATCTTCTCAAAGTCCCATGCCTACATGAAATCAAGTATTTTTAACAAAAACTTCACAAAAATTAAGTAAAATTTTTAAAAATCTCAAAAAGCAGATTATAAAATTATCTTCAAATTTGTGAAGAAAAATTATGTAAATTTCACATGATTTTTTAAGTAAAAAGTTTGCGATTTTGATTATATTTTGTTTTAATTAAAGAACGTAGTCTTGGAAATTAAAAGTCAAATTTTTGACTGTGAGATATAGAAAAATTAAACAATTAAAACCTGCTAAAACTCAAGTTTTATCAGTGTTTTTGGACCCAACAAATTAAACCACAAAACTAAAAATACATTGAAAAAACGATGTAGAAATTTAGAAACTAAATTAGAATCATAAAAGAAAAAAGAAGAAAAATCTTTGGAGGCATAAATTGTTAGAACGCGGTTATATACAAATCTATACAGGAGATGGAAAAGGTAAAACTACAGCATCTTTAGGTTTGGCTATGAGAGCATTGGGACACGGTTGGAAAGTTCTTATCATCCAATTTGCAAAAGGTGATAGTGCAACTTCTTACGGCGAAATTGTTTCTGGCGGTATGTTTCCAAATTTAGATATTATCCAATGCGGCGTTGATAGAGTTGTATATTCTCACAACGTTTGTTTAGAAGACTACAAAGAAGCTAAAAAAGGCTGGGGTATTGCTAAAGAAGCTATTCAAAGCAATAAATACCAACTTATTATTTTAGACGAAATTAATATTGCTATTGCAATGAATATGATTAAGGTTTCAGAAGTTAAAGACGCTTTATTGAACAAACCTGAAACTCTTGAAATCGTGTTAACAGGACGCTATGCTCATCCTGAATTAAAAGCATTAGCTCACCTTGTAACTGAAATGAAACCTATTAAACACTACTTTGATATCGGTGTTATGGCAAGACAAGGTATTGAATATTAGTTAATGAAAAGATTAGCAATATTTGCACATTATGATAAAAAGAACGTGATTGATGATTACGTTCTTTTTTATGTCGAAAAACTTAAAAAATATTGTGAAACAGTATTATTTTTATCTCTTTCCGATTTACCGCAAGAGGAGCAAAATAAGCTTGATAATGTTATTTTGGTAAAACATAATGAATACGATTTCGGTTCTTATAAAAGAGGGTTTAATTATGCTCTTGAAAAAGGTTTGTTAAATGATGTTGACGAACTTTTATTTGTAAATGACAGTGTTTATTGTATTGATGAGCTTTCTTCAATTTTTGAAAAAGATTATAATACTAATTTTTGGGGAATTGTTGAAAATAAATATGGATTTAAAAAATACGGCAAATTCTGTATTTCAAAAAGACAACCTCATCTTCAAAGCTGGTTTGTCGCTTTTAAAAGAAATGTTTTTGAAGCAAAAGAGTTTAGAGATTTTATAAATTCTGTTAAAGAAGAGAAATCTAAAAATGATGTTATTTTAAATTATGAATTAAAACTTACTAAATATCTTACAGATAAAGGTTTTAAGTATAACTCTTTTATAACAAAATATTCAAAATCTTATAATCCTTCTGTTTATTATTGGAAAGAACTAATTAAAGACGGCTGTCCTTTTGTTAAACGTTCGGTTTTACTTGGTTTGAACAGAGATAAAACAACTATTGTTAATTATGAAAAAGAAATAAAAAACGAAAAAGCTCTTCAATATATTAGAAATAACACCAAAAATGTAAAAATAAAGACTTTTACGCCATTATTTATCAAACGAGGTCTGTTTAATGTTTTAAGAATATGTCCGGATATTTTACGCAGAATTTTAACAAAAATCTTACGAACATTTTTTATATTTTTATTTGATTAAAGCTAATTTTAATTGTCAAAAAGAGGTGATTTACGCTTTTTTATATGTAAAATATCTTTGATTTTTCTTATTATCACTACGTAATAGAATTTTAATCTGTTTAAAAACATTATAAAAATTGAAAATATTAAAAACGGTAAAAAAGTTATATTTAATTTATTTGTTTTATAAACATCTAAATAGGCCTCAATATTGGCGAGTTTGAAAGAGGGCTGTTTCTTTCTTAAAATATAGCTTTGTCTGTGCTGACGCCATTTAGTAAGTTTTTCTTTTATATAAAAAGCCTTTGTATGATATGATATATGAATATAAATCCACCAGTCTAAAAGAGCATCAATCGGCGTATTGAAGTTAAGATTTTCAAAATATTCCCTTTTAATCATAACGGAAGAAAATGTCATAATAAGATTATGAACGTTAATATTGTAGAAAATATTTTTAGGGAATTTTAACTTATTTAAGATTTTTCTTGTTCTTGTAAAGTTGTTCTTTACAGCTTTCAGCCATCCTTCGTCACCAAATTCTTCAACATCGTTAAAAATTATTCCAACGTCAGAATATTTTTCTGCATATTTTAATCTTATTTCCAAAGTATCAGGAACCCATAAATCATCACTTTCCAAAAAAGCAATCCATTCTCCTTGGGCGGATTGCAGCGCTTTTTGAATAGAATATTTTAATCCGTAATTTTTATCATTTTGAATAAATTTTATACGCTCATCACTAAAATTTTTAATAATTTCAGCAGAATTATCAGTAGAACAGTCATCAATAATTATCAGTTCAAAATCTCTAAAAGTTTGATTTAAAACAGATTCTACAGCGTCTTTTATGTAATGTTCATAATTATAACTTGTAATTATAACCGAAATTTTCATATGTTAATTGTATCAAATAATAGAAATAATGCTCATTTTAAACTTTTTGTAATAAAACTTAACATGATAAAACATGCTTCTAAAGTTTTTCAAAAATAAACCGATAAATAGTATGTAAGGAAGATAACTAATCAAGAAAAGGGATAAGTGCTATGTTAAGAAGAATTGAAAAACCAAGTTGCAATATAGAAAATAGTGTTGAATATATTTTGAGAGGAGCAAAAAAACGCCGTTCAATGGCAGCGGCAAGCGCAAAAATGCTATCAAATGAAGATGGCATAAGAACAATGTTGGTTGCAGTTCAATAGTGTAGAACGTGTGGAAAAATCGAGAAATCGATGGTGTGTAAAAAAGCAACCTAGTGTGAGATAAGACGATAGTTGAAAAAATTTAAAGCGGTCAATAATTTGACCGCTTTTCTTTTTATAAATTATTATTTTTCAACCGTTTTTTTAGGCATTGGACAAGCTTTATTTTTTCTTGCTTTTTCCATTTGTTTTTTATGATCTTTTTTTATTTTTTCAAAAGTTTTCTTTTGCTTTGGAGTTAATTGAGATTCAAAGAAGTTCATATCTTCTTGTCTGATTTCATTTGCTTGTTTTCTCAATTCTCTCATTTCTTTTTTTATTGTAGTTATTTGTTCAACTTTTTGATCATCAGTTAATTTTGTTGATGATTGAATAACTTTGATTTTTGTTCTGTTTTTGTCCATTTGTTCAAAAATCGGTTTCATTTTTTCACGGCTGGCATTACGATTTTCATCTAATTTAGCTTTTTGTTCATCTGTTAAATTTAATTTTGAAAAATCAGGTGGAGGTAATTTAGGACCATGCATTTGACCGCCATGGCATGGAGGTTCTTTTGGTGGCATTCCGCCTTCATTAGCTTGAACTGTTGATGCTGTTACTGTTGATAAACCTAATATACATGCTAATAATAAACAAAGTTTTTTCATTTTTAATCTCCTAATAATTCTCTTAACTGTTCCATCAAAACTTTTCTTGCGTTGTAAAGTCTTGATTTAATTGTTCCTTCAGGAACATTTAGTTTTTGTGCTATTTGCTCGTAGCTGTTACCTTCAAATTCGTACAGGATTACAACCTGTTTTAATTTTTTCGGTAAATTATCTACGGCTTTAAGTATCAGTTTTTGACGCAATTTCTTATCCAGAATTTTTTCGGGATATTCAGAGCTCTTAACGTTTGAAATTACATCTTCGTCTGATATTTGGTTTGAGGAAGTTTTATAATCTTTTGATTTTAAAAAATCCTTACAAACATTTGAAGCTATTGTTGAAATCCATTGAGAGAACTTATTCTGTTCTTTGTAAGTATCCAGACGTCTCCAGATTCTTAAAAATATTTCTTGTTCTAAATCTTCGTTTGGAGTTCCGACAAATCGCTTTATTATTGATTGAATTTTATATTTATTTTGTTCTATTATGTTTTTCAAGTTAATACACCTTTAACAAACCATAATCATCGGTTGGTAAGCCTTGATACTCAATAATTGATTCTTCGCTTAGGATATTTTCTGTTTGAATATAGTTATTTATGGGAATAACCGGCAGAACAAAAAGAAAAACTCCTAAAATAATATTTGTTTGTAATCGTTTTTGCTTTCGTTCATGATAGAGAGGTTTTGCTTCTCTTATCAAATCAGAAATGTTTTCAAGTTCTTCAAAATTTTCTAAATTTTCCATTTTGTACCTCTTACATTTAGTATAACGAGAAAAATTTTTAAAAGTTCATTTTTTTATGAAAATTTTTTATTATTTTGTAAAAACCCGACAATAGGGGAATTATAAAGTCATATTTTTCAAAAAATAATAAAATTATGAAAAAATTTTTAGTAATATTTTCCATAATTTTTTTGACAGCAAATATAATTTTTGCAAATGATAACTATAATCTTTATAAATACGATAATTACAAACCAAATTTAACTAAAAACGAAAAAATATTATTTATAATGGATTATTCAAACAGTATGAACGAATTTTTAGGCGGTGAGCGAAAAATCAATCTTATGCGAGAAACAATGAGAGAAATCTTACCGGCTATAAATCCAAATATAGAAACAGGTTTGAGGGTTTACGGACACCGATTGGGCTTTACTGCATACGAGTGTTGCAAAGCCTCAAAACTTGCCGTTCCCATACAAAATGACAACAACGAAAATATTTTAACCGTACTTGAAAATGCAAAAGCAAGAGGCATGACACCTATAACATATTCCCTTAAAAAAGCTGTTGCCAACGATTTTGAAAATTTTACAGGGAAAAAACATATCATTTTGCTTTCGGATGGTGGCGAAAACTGTGATGAAAGTCCCTGCGATTATGTTATGAAAGATTTGGCTAAACGTAAAGATTTTACAATAGACGTTATTGCGTTTAATGTAAACGATAGAGATGATATAAATCAATTAAAATGTGTATCAACAGTAACAAGCGGAAGATTTTATACAGCTAATACAAAAGGTGAACTTGTTAACGCACTAAATAATACACTCCGCACAACAAAAGAAGTCGGCGGAGTGATTATAAAAGAATAAATTATATTTTTTATTTTATGATTTAAACCATTCGCAAGACTCACGTTTGCAAAGTAAACTGTTTAAATCTCCCATTATTTTAGTTTTAGTCATTTCAAAAGTAACAGGTGTTATAGAGATGCGATTATTTCTGATAGCAGCGATATCTGTCATTGCATCAGCAGGAGCAGAAGTAATTTCCCCTGCCATCCAGTAATAAACTTTTCCACGAGGATCAATACGTTTTTCATAAGCATCAGTAAACAATTTTCCACCTAATTCCGTAATCGCAATACCTGCAATATCCTCAGGTTCTACTCCCGGATAATTAACATTTAAAATAACTCTAGGAGGGAAATAAAAATCTTTTAAACGAGGTAACAAATCTGCTACAAATTTTGCGGTAGGTCTAAAAGCATCCATAGTTGTTAAATTACCGCAATATGAAGTAGCTATCGAAGGAATATTCATTAAAGCACCTTCTAATGCACAACTTACTGTACCTGAATATAAAATGTCAGTACCTAAATTTGGACCATGGTTTATACCTGAAATAACCATATCAGGTTTTTCGTTTTCGGCAAGAATTGCGTTGATACCAATTTTAATACAATCACCAGGAGTTCCTGATGTAGTCCATACTTTTTTTGCACCGTATTTTGGAGGGAGTTCATCAACCCTGATTGGCGTGTGCAAAGTTAAAGAATGACCTGCAGCAGATCTTTCACCATTAGGAACTACAACATATACCTCATGCTGTATACTCAAAGCTTCTACAAGTGCATGAATACCGTTTGCTGTATATCCGTCATCATTAGATACTAATATTCTCATAAATCTCCTTTACTGTTTGAATAAAATGACTATTCCGTATTGTAAGTATATACAAATGTTTTCTATATATAATCATCAATTTGTATGATAATTAATTGTAAATTTATGTAACAAAAAATATATATTTTTAGGTTTTTATGAAATTCAACGATAAAAAAATACTTTATATACATGCGAGGACATTATCAAGACCTACGGGCTTGAGGTAAGATTTTTTAAACACATAACAAAACACACACACTACACTACACACATTACGAGGAATTTAAAACAATTTTAGAATTCCAAAAGGGTCAAAATTAAAAAAGACTCTTTTTTTTTGCCTAAAATTTTTCAAAAATTTTGTATTTATCTAATATCCAGTTAAAGGTAACTCTTAAACAAATTAATACTTAGGGTTGATTTTATATTTTTAGCGTTCCATAATATAACTGTCGAGGGAATTCCAACGACATAAAATTGAATAACGCGGGATGGAGCAGTCTGGTAGCTCGTCGGGCTCATAACCCGAAGGTCGTTGGTTCAAATCCAGCTCCCGCAACCA
>CADCPD010000066.1 GCA_902803265.1 uncultured bacterium
ACATTGTTGTCAACTTCTTGATATTGAGATGTCCAAGCACCTGTTGCAATAATATTAGTTATTTGATCATTTGCTTCTCGTTCAGGCTTTAATACTGCTTTTTGAGTAACTTCATCAAGGTTTATTTTGCCACCTGTTGTTTCGACTTTTGCTTTTCCCGCATTAACATTGATATTGTTAGCAGTTACTTCGGAATTGTTTAATATTTTAGAATAGGTATTTCCTTTTAATTTTTGAACATTAACAGAGCCATCTATGCCAATAGATTTGCTTCTTCCACCAGTTGCAATTGCCGTAATATATGCTTGTTCATTAGCACTTGTTACATTTACATTTCCACTGTCTGCTGTTATTGTTGATTTCTCAATCTTTGATTCAGCATTGTTGTTATAAATATCCCAGATAACATTTGCACCTACTCCAAAAGTATCACTATCCATTTGTGGTTTATATTCAAAATCTGACTGTCCAGGGATTTTATAATTTAATTGGTTGATTAAAATATCAATCATGCCTGCAGCATTATACCCGATAACAGAATTTACAGCATTAACATTCAAATTTCCATCAAGATTTATATCTGAATTATTTTTAATGTTTGCCAATGTATTGTTAATTACTTCGTTATATATAACTGATGCTGAAACATCAACACCCTCAGCCTTTGAAGTTGTTTGAGCAAAGTTATTAAAGAATCCTGTTAATCTAAATTTTGGTAAAATAGCATCTGTAACAGATGTAGTTATATTTTGATCTGCTACGCCTGTAAAATCAACACCTGAAGAAAAAGAAGCATCTTGAAGTGGATAAACGAAAGATAAATCCCATTTTGCGTTCGCTTCTGATACAAAATTTCCACCAACTTGAAGTTTATCTACTCCAAAAATCTTGAAAGGGAATTTAACACCAAAAGTTATAGAACCTTGGTTCATTGGTAATTCAGTTGTTGCATTAACATCTAAGTCATCAGCATCAATTTCCGATTTATCAATTATTGCATTGGTATTATTTTGTTCTTCATTTACAATAACACCAAGTCCAACACCTACTTTTGCTTTACCGTTTGATTCTGCCAGTGCACTGTTTGCAGTTAAATCGACCGTATTTGCCTGAACATTGGCATCACCTGCTGCATTAACTGTTGAATTTGTTATTTTAGCATTAGTATTATTTGATGTTTTATTCCAAACCAAAGCACCGCCTGCCTGAACCAGAGAATTTCCTGTTGCTTCAATTTCAGTTTTTCCTTTGATTCTTGAGAATAAACTTCTGTTTAGATATGTTGTTTGAAAAGCTTTGATTTTCTTTTTTGATTCAGAAAACTTATGTGACGGTTGTACTGCATTTGCATCTTCTATTTTTCCTGACGCAGAATTTTTAACCGTATTTAAACTTTGAGCAATTACATCTACATCTCCGGTGGTAGTTACTGTACTACCATTATTAATTTCAGCATTAACATTATTTTGAGAACGATTTAAAATAGCAACTAAAGATACAGCAGAACTTGGGGAATCACCATCCTGTTTAACATTTTTATCGACTTTTGCGGTCATTGTAAGTTTAACATCACTATCAGAAAGATTTACCGCACCAACCTCTAAATTTCTTGCATTAACAGTTGTATGATTAAGTTTTGCTTCTGTTGTTGTTTTTGTAGTATTGTTCAATAAAATTGCAAATGCACCATCCTCAATAGGCATAGATAATAAACTATCCGATGACATTACAATTTTATTTTTATTTAAAGATAGAGCACCAACATTAGTATCTCTTGTTGAATTTAAGAAAGAATCCTGAACAATAGTTCTTGCTACCGTACTTGTACCTACACCGTATATACCTATAGGCAAAACTTGAGCTAATAAAGTTGATGTTGCAGTTAATGATGAATCTGCATAAGAGTTTACATTAATATCCTGACCTGCAGTAATGTTGGTATTTTGCTTTATATCAACAATGCTTGATGTTCTTGGTCCTTCAAAGCCGTTAAAAATATCTGATGAAAAATATTCTGAAAGTTTTGCATTTGCTCTTTTGGTTGTATCTATTGAACCATCATTACCAACAACAGCATCTTTTATAAGAAGTATTGCTGTAGGTGATAGCAAGTTTATATTTTGCTCGGTTTTTGATTGAGCTTCAGCAGTTATATTAACATCATTAGTTGCTTGAATTATTGAATTTGCGATTGTAACATTTGCTTCGGCTCCGCCTGATGTTCCCCAAAGACTTGTTACAGAAAGGTCAAATAAATCTACAATAATATTTTTTATAAATTCAATAGAATCAAGACTTAATGTTGAAATTATTTTTTCATTTGTTGCAAGAGCCAGAATATCAATATCTTTTGATACTATTTTTGAATTTGCAACATTAATTTCTGCTTTTACGTTATCTTTGCTTTCTTGTTTTTTATATACAGCATTTGAGTTAATATCAATTTTATTTGATGCAATCAAATCAGCTTTCTGAATATCTATTTTTGCATTTGAATCACTTTGTGCTAAAACAACAATTTTACCATTTTGTAAGTCAAAAGTTGTTGCATCTGTTATATTGTGACTAACTAAACTGTCAAAAAGATTCTTTGCCGTATCATAATCTGTCAACGTAGTATTTGTATCTTTTAATCCTGAAACAATGCCGGCATGTGAAGTATCACTGCCTATAATTTTTACATCTTTACCGTAAAGATTAACATCTCCTCTTGATAATATTTTACCGTTAACAACAATATTTCCGGCTGAATCTTTTATTAAAGCATTATAATCGTTTGCTCCAGGTACATAAGTTGATAATTTTGATAAATCCTGATCGTTATATTTTCCTAAAAAAGAATTATATGTATTTTGAGACGGGGTAATTAAAGATAAAGCACCAACATTAAGAACTCCTGATGCACCGATAACAACACCATTTGGAGATACAAAAATTGCATGCCCATTGTAAAAAGCTCCATCCCTCATTGTATTAACAAGACTGTTAATAACAACCTGACTATTTACGAGATTTACAAAATTTGAATATGTTTGATCACCTTTTTTAAATAAAAGATTTACAACATCGTTGTTATAAAGTTTAAAATTATCATACTGTCTGAAACCGGTATTACCGGAAATCTTTGCAGCATCTATATTGTAAACATTATGTCCGCCTTGTTGAGTCGGATTAACACCTGTTATAACAGTATCTTCAGCCAACACAAAGGGTGCTGTGTTAAAAAACAGCATAAAAATGCACAATATTAGCGCACATACGCGCTTTCCTATTTTATTTTTATATATCATTAATTTGTTATATTCTTTCTTATGTTGGACTTCCAAGTCTTATATATTATATTATTCCACAATTAACAAGAAAAATAAAACCTAAAACATAAAACTTATAATTTGTTTATAAATAATATATGAATATTTCAAAATAAGGTTTTGGTATATGTTATTTTAATAAGTCCGTTAAAAATAACACTTTAGATTTAACCAAAATAACTATGATTGGAACCCGCCAAAGACACTTAAATACTAAAATAGTGTCTTCTTTTGAGAACTCTAAAAACTTAAATGTCGACGGGGGGACTTGAACCCCCACGACTCTCGCCACATGCACCTCAAGCATGCATGTCTACCATTCCATCACATCGACATAATATTAAATTATAAACCTTTAGTTCTCCATACCGGCCAGAATAAAAATACTGCCCGACCTATAAATCTGTCTTCCGGTAAAAACCCCCAAAAACGACTATCTTGAGAATTGCCTCTGTTATCACCCATCATAAAATAATTGTGTTCCGGTATAATTAAAGGTCCACAATACATTCTATCAGAACACGGTATGTAATCTTCTTCACTCATTACATACGGTTCATCAAGTTTTTTATCATTGATATATACTCCATATTTTCCATCCGAGTCCTTCTTAACTTCCAATTTGTCCCCAGGCATACCGATAACACGTTTTATATAAGCAATGTCTTTACAGAAAAATCCTGTTAAACGTTGAAAAACTTTTATTGGCGAATATTTTAACTCATAAAATGGAGGATAGAACACCATAACATCCCCACGTTTTGGTGTTGAATAAAATCTTGAAAATCTTTCTACAAAAATTCTATCACCCTCTATTAATGTTGGTTTCATTGAACCGGAAGGTATCCAACGAATTTCACCGATAAAAAATCTTATTATAATAACCATAACAATCACAAAAACAACTGTTTCAACGGTTTCTTTTAAAGCAGGTTTTATTTTTTCGTATAAATCTTTAAAATTTACTTTCATAGGTTAAATAAATCCAACACCTCTAATAACGCTTGTTTATAAATATTATCACTTCTTACAAAAATACTGCGACAAGCACATAAATAATTATCTAACAATTGTTTTGCTTTTTCAATACCGCAAGAAATATTTTCTATATTCCCCTTTGCATAAATAATAGGCGCTGTATAAATACCTTCATCATAATCATTATGTATTGGTTTATTATCTTTATTCGAAAAATTTAATATGTCATCTCTGATTTGAAAGGCAATACCAAAATTAGTAGCAAAATCTATAGCAATATCTCTGTCAAAATTATACAAAATAGAAGCAGATTCGAATGATGCTAAAAACAATGATGCAGTTTTTTCTTTTGATTTTTCAATATATTCTTCTATTGTAGGTAACTTAAATTTATTAAAATATTGTGAAATTTCACCAACACACATTGAATCAATAGTATTCGCAAAAATTTTTGATATTTCGCAATTGTCCAAAGATAACAAATACTTAAGAGCAATAGATAGTAAATAATCACCTGAAATGACAGCCATAAAATTGTCAAATTTTGAATTAAAAGTTTCAATACCTCGTCTTATATTAGATTTATCTATAATATCATCATGAATTAATGTAGCATTATGAATTATTTCAACAGCAGCTTGTAATTTTATAAAGTTTTCATTAATTTCATAACCTTGAGCTTTAAAAAACAAAAAAGCTATAACTGAACGAATTTTTTTTGATGGTGCCTTAAAATAGGCTTTTAAAGCGCAGTCAAAATCAGGATAAACCGTATTAAAAGAAGAAATTAAATCATCAACTTCATCTAATTCAGGCTTAATAAGATTTAATATATTATTATAAGAATCACTATCAAACATAACAATTTGATTGTACCACGAAAATTGTAATAAAAAAAATACCTCAATTCAAAAGAATCAAGGTATTTACAAAATTTAGAGCTGGCAACGAGTTATCTTCCCAGGCGGTGGCCCGCCAAGTATTGTTACCGCTATGAGTCTTTACGACCGTGTTCGGGATGGGAACGGGTGGAGTCCTCACGCTTGGTCACCAGCAATGCTATCCAATTGCTAAAAGCAATTAAACTGCACTGTGTGCAAAGAAAGCTGCATAAAGATTATAAGCAAAGCGTAATCATAATGTATTGCAAAGATGCAACAATAGGAAAAGCCCTCGTCCGATTAGTATCAGTCGACTGAATATGTTGCCATACTTACATCTCTGACCTATCAACCAAGTAATCTGCTTGGGGACTTACTAGCTTATGCTATGAGA
>CADCPD010000067.1 GCA_902803265.1 uncultured bacterium
AATAATCACTAAAATTATTTTTATTAGAATATCTTATTTCTCCGTCGTATCCATGTGCAGAAATACCAAAGCCATAGTATGAATTATTATCCCAATAATTTAAATTATGTCTTGAATTAAAACCTTTTTTGGAAAAATTACTAATTTCATAATGTTCAAAACCTTTTTGAACCAAATATGCACACAAAAATTCATACATATCAGCCTGCATATCAGAATCAGGCAATTTATCGGGCATAGAGTTATAAAATTTACAACCTTCTTCAATTTTTAATCCATAAAAAGATAAATGTGTAATCGGTAAATTAACAGCTGTTTCCAAATCTTTTTTAAAATCTGCCATTGCTTGATTTGGTAATCCATAAATCAAATCAATGGATATATTATCGAAACCAGCATTTTTTGCTAATTTAACAACATTTACAGCTACTTCAGCATTATGTCGGCGACCAATAATTTTTAAAATATCATTATTGAATGTTTGCACACCAAAACTTAAACGATTAATACCAAGTTCCAAAAGATTTTCCAAATATTTTTTATCAATATCATTCGGGTTTAATTCAATCGTAATTTCAGCATTTTTTTCAAAATTAAATAAATCTAAAATACTCTTTATTTGATTAATTTTTAACAAAGAAGGTGTTCCGCCGCCAAAATAAAGCGTACTGAGTTTTTCTTTTTGATAAAAACATTTTATTTCATTTTTTAAGCAATCTAAATATCTTTCAACATTAGAAATATCTACAAAAGATGTAAATGAGCAATAATTACATTTTGATTTACAAAAAGGGATATGAATGTATGCATTTTTAATCATTTTACGATAACACTTTATTAATTTCTGATGCAACTTCAAACGCAGAATACTTATCTGTCAGCAAATCTTTAACAGTTCCCAGCCCTTGTATTTTATCGTTTCTGTATTCATTTTGATAAAGCATTTTTTCAATTTCATAACCTATTTTTTCAGCCCTAACATTAAACTGAATAAACTCCGGAACAAGATCTTTTCCGGTAATAATATTCGGCAGTGAAGCCTTATCAATACATCTTACCAATAAGTAAACCAAATAAAAGAACAGAGGTCCTCTATAAGCAATTATCATTGGAGTTTGATACAATGCAGCTTCAAGAGCAACCGTTCCTGATGCCAAAATCAAAGCATCAGATACACTCAACAAAGCCTGATTATCACCCTTTATAATCTTAATATCAGTATCTTTTAAATATTTAGCCGTTTTCTTAAATACATCCATTAAAAATTTAAGTTCAAAAACTCTTGAACCCGGAAAAATTGATACTAATTTTTTATTAACATCAAGCCCGTATTTTATAAAAAATTCTTCTCTGTTTGCTTTTTCAGGCAATTGTTTTACAAGAGGATGACCGACATAAACATTATCTATCCCATATTTATCATACATTTCCTTCTCAAATGGAAAAATACAAAATACTTTATCTATATATTTTTTAATTTTATTAATACGGTATTTTCTGCTTGCCCAAACTTGTGGCGGAATATAATAAAGAGTTTTTATTCCGTTAGCTTTTAAATATTTGGCAATTTTTAAATTAAATGCTCCATAATCAATTAACAAAACCGCATCCGGCTTATAATCATTTAATAAATAATCCACAAGATTTTTCCCCAATTTAATATGATTAATAATAATTTGAGGAGAAAGCCCAACTGCAGACATTTTAGAATGATCAGAAAAAAGTTTTACATTTTCACTCTTTAAATTAACACCGCCTATGGCTTCGATTTGTATATCAGAATTTATTTTTTTTAATTCACGTACGACATTCGCAGCATGCATATCACCCGAATGTTCTCCCGTAACAATAAATAACTTTTTCATAATTAAACTGCCATTATTACAATATTATGTTTATCAGCAAACTTAACAACTTCCGGCTGATTAACAATAATCGTTTTACCTGCTTCAAGAGCAATTAAAGAAGCTTTGTATCTTTTCATAACTTTTAGAGTTCTTAAACCAATTGCAGGAATATCAAATCTTTGGTCTTGAGATGGTTTTGCAACTTTTACGACACATGCGCCTTTTTTAGCAATTTTACATCCACGTTTAATACACTTATCAGTACCTTCAATGGCTTCAACTGCCATAATCATTTTATCTTTAACCACAACAGATTGACCAACATCAAGTCTTCCCATTTCTTTTGCCATATAAAAGCCGTAATCAACATCAGCTTTTTGTTCTTCTGTCGGTTGAGCTTTACCTAAAACTCCCGATGGAATCATACAATCTTTTATAAATACAGTTTGATCCAAAATAGTTATACCAAGTTTTTCCATTTCTTCAACAATTAAAAGCATAACTTGATCATCATTTAGTCTTTTAACTTTATTCATCAATTCAATAACTTTTGAATCAACCATAGCCGGTCTTTTTAATAATAGACCTTTATGAACCTTGCCTAAAAAAGTAAGCTGCTTAACTTGTTCATCTACCAACACCTTTTCAATCTTTGAAACTTGCAAAGGTGAAAACGAGTAAACTTTTGAACAATATTTCTTTAATTCTTTATAATTGTCAGAAGATAAAGAAATACAAACAACATCAAAACCGTTTTCTTTTGCATATTTTGCCATTTGAACAGGTAACGAACCGTCACCTGCAACTAAAGCCTGTTTATTTTCTAATACAATTGACATAACTTCCTCAATAATCTTCCACGAAAATTATAGCACAACAAACAGTTTTTGTTAATAATTGTTTCATTAACTTAAAAAATAGACCTTTGAGAGTTTTTTGTCATATCATAATAAAAGGGAATGGAGATAAAATTATGGAAAGACAAAGACCGTCAGAAGCTGACAGCAATATTAGAAATAAAAATTTTGAAGAAGTACAACATACGTTAACGGAAGAACAAGTAAAACTGGAAGCATCAAGATGTTTAAACTGTAAAAATCCAAGATGTGTAAAAGGTTGTCCTGTTAATATAAATATTCCTGCTTTTATAAAAGAACTAAAAGAAGATAATCTTGAAAAAGCAGGCGAAATAATAAGAGAGTCAAGTATGTTACCTTCTGTTTGCGGAAGAGTTTGTCCGCAGGAAAAACAATGTGAAGGTAATTGCGTATTAGGCATAAAAAGTGAACCTGTAGCAATTGGAAATCTTGAACGCTACGTTGGTGATAATACAAAAGCAAAAGATACAGAAATAGTTGAAACAGGCAAAAAAGTTGCCATTGTAGGTTCAGGCTGTGCAGGAATTACAGCTGCTGCCGATTTAAGAAAAGCCGGACATAAAGTTGTAGTATTTGAAGCTTTACATAAATTAGGCGGTGTTTTAAGATACGGCATTCCGCCTTTCAGATTACCAAGAACTGTTTTAGACAGAGAAATAGAAACTCTAAAGGCTATAGGAGTTGAATTCAAAAAGAATGTAATAGTCGGTAAATCAATTACAATAAAACAACTTCAAGAAGACGGATTTGACGCAATATTTTTATGTTCGGGAGCAGGTCTTCCTAAAATGTTAAACATTAAAGGCGAAAACCTAAACGGTGTATATTCCGCAAACGAATTCTTAACAAGAGTAAACCTTATGCACGCAAATGAAGAAGATACACCAACACCTTTAAGAGTAGGTAAAAAAGCAGCCATAATCGGCGGTGGCAACGTTGCAATGGACGCAGCAAGAACAGCAATGAGAGTAGGTTTTGACGAAGTAACCATTGTATACAGAAGAACAGAAGCTGAACTTCCTGCAAGACTTGAAGAAATAAGACACGCTAAAGAAGAAGGAATTGTATTTAATCTTCTTCGTTCACCGTCTGAAATTGTAGGAGAAGAAGGTTATGTCAAAGGTTTAGACCTTGAAATTATGGAACTTGGCGAACCTGATGACTCAGGCAGAAGAAAACCCGTTCCGACCGGCAAACACGAAATTATGGACGTAGATACAGTAATTGTTGCTTTGGGAACAGGTCCAAACCCTATAATTCAACGTTCGGCAAAACAAGATGAACTTGAACTTGACTGTGATAATAAAGGCTACATAATTATTAATGCTGAAACAGGTGCAACAAGCATTGACAACATCTATGCTGGCGGTGACGTTGCTCCGACTGGTCCTTCAACAGCAATTAATGCAATGGGTGCAGGTAAAAAAGCAGCTAAAGCTATAAATGAATTATTAAAATAAAAATTTATAACCAATATAAAAAGAGGGCGGCTTTTTCAAAGCCGCCCTCTTAAGTATAAAAGAGATGGTGCAATTTAATTGCACCATCTCTTTTCTTTGAAATTTTACAATTAATGTAAATCTTTGTATGAGCCTTTTCTTAAATCACTGTAACTTGTGTGAAGTAACTCGTGAGCTTTATGAGAATTTGGTTTTTCCAAATATTCATCATACAATTTTTTAACATCAGTATTTTCGTGAGATCTTCTAGATTTTAAATCTTTCAAATCTTCATCGTAAAGTCCAGCTGCTCTTTTCTTTCTCAATTCAGGATTATTGCAGCTTACAGGTTGACCGCCGCCGTTTACGCAACCGCCAGGACATGCCATAACTTCAAGTAATTGAAAATCAGCTGTACCTTTTTTAATTGCTTGAATAGCTTTTTCAGCTTCCATTAATGTAGATACAACTTTAACTTTTACTTTAGTACCTTTAATATCAAGCTCAACTACTTTATCATAAGAAGCTTTATCAACACCTCTCATGCCTTCGATATCATCGCTAGGTAAGTTTTCACCTGTTACTAAATAGTAAGCTGTTCTTGCAGCAGCTTCAGCAACACCGCCTGATGCACCAAAGATTGTACCTGCACCTGTGTATTGACCGAATGGTGAATCTGCTTGTTCAGGTTCTAATGTATTTAAATCAAGACCAGCTGATTTAATCATTTTAGCAAATTCTTGAGTTGTTAATACATAATCAGTATCTGCTTTTCCGTTAGCTGTTAATTGAGGTCTTGTAATTTCAGCTTTTTTAGCTGAACAAGGCATTACTGATACAACAACAATATTTTCTTTAGTATATCCTTCATGTGTTTTTG
>CADCPD010000068.1 GCA_902803265.1 uncultured bacterium
AATATAATTCTTTTCATTTTATCCCCAAGTTAATTCATACGAATAATTATCTACATGAATTTTATCAAAAAAATAGGGCATGTTACCTAAAAACCATTCATAAAACTTAAAAGAGGATTAAACCACCTGCCTAATCCTCTTTTAATAATATTGTTATTTAATTATTATTCAGCACTTACAGGTTCTTCTGATTTAGTTTCAGCACCTTTCTTTGAAAATGCTAACTTACCGTCTTTGTAATCAAGAACGATAGTATCACCAGGCTGATAAGCATTCGTCAAGATTTCTTCAGCAAGAGTATCTTCAACTTTACGTTGAATTAATCTTCTCAATGGTCTCGCACCATATGCTTCCGAATAACCGTCTGTTGATAAGAAATCTTTAACTGCATCTGTAACTTCCATTTTTAAATCACGTTCTTCAAGACGTTTGAATAAGTCTTTCATCATTAATTCTGCAATTTGTCTGATTTCTTCTTTAGACAAGTGAGAGAATACTACAATATCATCAATACGGTTCAAGAATTCAGGTCTGAAAGCTTTTTTCATTTCTTCATTAACTGTATCTTTTAATTTTTCGTATTTATCTTTCTTTTCATCAGCTGCAACAGAGAAACCAAGTTTAGATTGAGTTGCAATCATGCTTGCCCCTACGTTAGATGTCATGATGATAATTGTATTCTTAAAGTTAATATGGCGGCCTTTTGAATCTGTTAATCTACCGTCATCAAGTATTTGCAACATTATGTTGAATACATCAGGGTGAGCTTTTTCAATTTCATCGAAAAGAATAACAGAATAAGGTTTTTTACGAATAGTTTCCGTTAAACTTCCGCCGTCATCATAACCAACATAACCCGGAGGTGAGCCGATTAATTTTGAAGTTGCATGTTTTTCCATAAATTCTGACATATCAACACGAACCATGTTGTCTTCAGAACCAAATACTGCTTCTGCAAGAGCTTTTGCAAGTTCGGTTTTACCAACCCCTGTCGGACCTGCGAAAATAAAGCTTCCTATTGGTCTGTTTGGAGATTTTAAACCAACTCTTGCACGTCTTATTGCTTTTGAAATAGAAACAACCGCATCGTGTTGACCTATAACACGAGCATGCAATGTATCTTCAAGTTTTAATAATCTTTCGCTTTCACCTTCTGTTAATTTCGTAACAGGAACACCTGTCATAGTTGAAATAACTTCTGCAATATGTTCTTCTGTTACAACCGGTTTATTTGCTTCTTGTTCTGCAGCTTGAGATTCTTGAAGTTCTCTGATTCTTTCTTTGCAATCAGCTTCATCATCTCTTAAAGCAGATGCTTTTTCAAATTCTTGATTTCTGATAGCATCTTCTTTTTCTTTAATGATTCCGCGAAGTTCTTTTTCAAGTTCTTTACCTTCAGGAGATAAAGTGCTTGCAGATAAACGAACTTTTGAACTTGCTTCATCAATTACGTCTATTGCTTTATCCGGTAAAAATCTATCTGTAATGTATTTACTTGATAATTTTGTAGCGGCAACAATAGCGTCATCAGAAATTAGTAATTTGTGGTGTTCTTCATACTTTGATTTTAAACCTTTAATAATTTCTATTGTTTCTTCAATTGAAGGTTCTTCAATCATCACACATTGAAAACGTCTTTCTAACGCAGCGTCTTTTTCAATATGTTTTCTGTATTCATCAAGAGTTGTTGCCCCAATAACTTGGATTTCACCTCTTGATAAAGCAGGTTTTAAAATGTTTGCCGCATCAATTGCACCTTCAGCTGCACCTGCGCCCATTAATGTATGCATTTCATCAATAACAAGAATTACGTTACCAGCTTGACGAATTTCATCCATAATCTTTTTAAGACGCTCTTCAAATTCACCTCTGTATTTAGTACCGGCAACCAAAAGACCCATATCTAACTGAACAATTTTTTTACCGTCTAAGATATCAGGAACTTCGCCGTTAACGATACGAGTTGCTAAACCCTCTGCAACAGCAGTCTTACCAACACCAGGTTCACCTAATAATACAGGGTTGTTTTTTGTACGACGAGCAAGAATTTGAATTACACGTTCAATTTCTTTTTCTCTTCCCACAACAGGATCTAATCTTAATTCTGCTGCGGCTAAAGTTAAATCTGTACCAAATTCATCTAAACTTGGAGTTTTAGCTTTGCTTGTAGAGCTTGAAGAACTTCCACCTCCTGATGAAACAGGTTGAGGTTTTGATTCACCTAAAATTTTAATGACATTGCTTCTGATTTTATTTAAATCAATACCCGAATTTTCCAAAACTCTTGCAGCAACACCTTCTCCTTCTCTTATAAGTCCTAAAAGTAAGTGTTCTGTGCCGATGTAATTATGACCAAGTTGTCTTGCTTCGTCCCATGACAATTCCAAAACTCTTTTTGCTCTTGGAGTGAACGGAATTTCAACAGCAACAAAGCCCGAGCCTCTGCCGATAATTTTTTCAACTTCAACCCTTGCATCTTTAAGATTTATTCCCATAGATTTAAGAGTTTTTGCAGCAACACCTGTACCTTCACCGATAAGACCAAGTAAAAGTTGTTCCGTTCCTACAAAGTTATGTCCTAAACGTCTTGCTTCTTCTTGCGCAAGCATAATAACTTTTATTGCTTTTTCTGTAAATCTTTCAAACATGTTTTTCTATCCTCATTAATCTAGAAACATTTTACGAAAAATAAAAAAAAGTTTCAAGGTGTAAAAGAAAAAAAATAATAGTTGACATTTAAAAATTTTTAAAATAATATAGTAAATGCAAACAGGCCCCCATCGTCTAGAGGCCTAGGACACTTCCCTTTCACGGAGGCGACAGCGATTCGAATTCGCTTGGGGGTACCATTTAAAAGACCTGATTAACTCAGGTCTTTTTTAGTAAGAAATTAACTAAATGACTAAATATAATGATGAAAAAATTTATTTCTATATTAGCTATTATATTTTTTATAAGCATACCTGTTTTCGCATCTGTTTCTGAAAATGAAATATCAACACAGGATAATGTAAAAATAAAATTTGATATATACAACACGAAACACGATAGCGTTGTAATTCTTGCTCATGGTTGGCTTATGACGAAAAATTCAAAAGCATTTACTCAAATGGCAAAGGACTTTTCAAAAAATTACGATGTAATTGTATTAGATTTCAGAGGACATGGTAAAAGCAGTGGCAAATATTCTTTCGGTTCAAAAGAAATCAATGATTTGAAACCCGTAATAGATTTTGCTCATAAAAAATATAAAAAAATATATCTGATAGGATTTTCACTAGGATCATTAATATCTGTTGAATATTGTTCCAAATATAATAATGTCGACAAACTAATTCTTGTAAGTGCGCCAACAGATTTTACGAAAATAGAAAATAATATGCTAAGCCCTAATGCTTTCGTTCCAACACTGAGAAAATTTGAATGGGACAGATGGACATCAATAAGATTTGGTAATATTTTCGACGATAAAATAAAACCTATTGATGAAATATCAAAAATAAAAATACCTATATTACTTATTGCAGGTAAAAAAGACCCGATAATACGTGATTGGCACAACGAAGAACTCTATAAAAAATCGAAATCGAAAAATACAAAAGTTTTTGTTCTAAAAGACGGAAAACATGCTGAAGATTTGTATTTGGAAGCTCCGAAAACTTTTATGGATATATGCCTGAAATTTTTAAATAATTAAAGTTTGTAAAATTTATAAAACATATTTATTGTAAAATAGTATTATTTATTGTATTATAAACTAGTCAGAAAATACTCACGAATAACATGATTCCAAATAGCTTTGAATAGCTTGTTTTTGGCATGTTAATTTAAATAAAATAAGACAAATGTTATAAATGAAAAAGAAAGGTAGAATTCATGGAATTAAATGAAGAAAAAAATGAAGCTTTAGAAGCTGAAGAAACAGTTGATGAAACTGCAGAAGAAGTTGAAGAAGCAACAGAAGACAACAATGATGATGATTTAGAAGACAACGAAATGGAAGATTATGCCGAAGCTGTTCAAAAACCTGAAAAAGGCGAAAGAAAATCAAGAGGCAGAAAAAGAAAAACTACTGAAAATAAAGAAGATCAACCTCAATCAGAATGGAAAGAACAAGTAGTTCAAATCCGTCGTGTAACAAAGGTTGTAAAAGGTGGTAAGAAATTAAGCTTCAGAGCAATCGTTATCGTAGGAAACCAAAAAGGTCAAGTAGGCGTTGGTTGTGCTAAAGCTGCAGAAGTTATTATCGCTATTCAAAAAGCAATTGCAGACGGACGTAAAAACTTAATTAATGTACCTATTTTCAAAACAACAATTCCTCACCCAATTACAGGTCGTTCAGGTGCTGGTGCAGTTATGTTAAGACCTGCAGCACAAGGTACAGGGATTATAGCAGGTGGCGCAGTTCGTTCAGTATTAGAACTTGCAGGTATTGAAAATATCTTATCAAAATCTTTAGGTTCTAAATCACCTCTAAACGCTGCTAACGCTACTTTAGAAGCTTTAAAAAGCTTAACTCCGTTCAGCGAAGTTGCTAAAAAACGCGGACTTTCTGTTAAAGAAATTCTTGAATAGTAACATGGCTTATTTATTTAGTATTGTAGAAATAATAAGATAATAAGGAAAAATAAAAATGGCTAAAACACAAACAAAACAACTAAAAATTAAATTGGTAAAAAGCTTAATCGGTGCATCTCAAGCTCAACGCAAAGTTGTTGCATCATTAGGTTTAAAAAAATTAAATCAAGTAGTTACTCATAATGAATCAGCTACAATATTAGGTATGGTTAATACAATACCTCACTTAGTAAAAATCGTTGAAGAATAATTAATATTAAAGAAAGAAGGATAAAAATGTCAGATACAATAACATTAGAAGATTTAAAACCTGCAAAAGGTTCAACAAGAGATTCTAAAAGAGTAGGCAGAGGCCGTTCATCTGGACACGGTAAAACATCATGTCGCGGCCATAATGGTGAAGGTCAAAGATCAGGAAGAACTTCTAAAAGAGGTTTTGAAGGTGGTCAAATGCCTGGTTACAGACAATTACCTAAATTAAAAGGCTTCAAAAATGTTCTTGCTATTAAACAAGGTCAAATCAATGTTAAAGATTTACAAGCCCTTGATTTAGAAGAAGTTTCATTAGAAACATTACAAGCAATCAGAAAAATTCACCCATCTTGTGAACAATTAAGAGTTTTAGGTAATGGTGAAATTTCAAAAGCCGTAACTGTTAAAGCTACTTATGTTACACCAAGTGCTAAAGAAAAAATCGAAAAAGCAGGCGGAAAGGTTGAATTAGTATAATGCAAAACAGTAAAATGAAAATGCCTACAACAAATGATTTGTTGGCAATGTGGAACGCATCAGGATTAAAGAGTAAAATTATTTTTACTTTGATCATGATTGCCGCATTCAGATTTGGCGTTCAATTACCTATTTATGGCATAAATAATGAAATATTTGCAAATATTGCCGCAGGAAATAATATTATCGGATTTTTGGATTTATTTTCAGGCGGAGCTTTAGGTAAAGTTTCAATTTTTGCATTAGGTATCGGACCTTTCATTACAGCGTCAATCATTATACAATTATTGGCTGTTGTAATTCCATCATTGGAAAAATTACAAAAAGAAGAAGGCGAAGCCGGAAGACGTAAATTATCTCAATACACCAGATTATTTACCGTTGTTCTTGCCGCATTTCAAGCTGTAATCTTTATGACTTATATGTCAAAATTACCTGGAGCTATTGTTCCGGGAGTAAATCATGGATTATTTTACATAAGTTCAATTGCAGTCTTAACAGCAGGTTCTATACTTGTTATGTGGATTTCAGAACTTATAACAGAAAAAGGTATCGGTAATGGAGGTTCTTTGATAATCTTCGTAGGTATTATTTCTGGTATTCCTATTTACGCATCAAGAACAGCTCAAATGGTATCAAGAGATCCTTCATTAAACTTTGGTTTGTTTATGTTATTATTGATTTTCTTCGTAACTCTTGTCGTAATCGTAATTATGCAAGAAGCTGTAAGAAAAGTGATAATAGTAAACCCAAAAAGACAAGTCGGAAACAAAGTTTATGGCGGAGTAAACACATTCATTCCGTTTAAACTAAATCCGGGCGGAGTTATGCCAATAATCTTTGCAATCGCTATTTTGTTATTCCCTACAACTATTTTAAGTGTTGTAGGACAGGCTAATTTACCTGCAGGAATGGCAAGAGATATAGTATTAAAATTAACACAGATAATGAGCCCTGACGGAGCAGTGTATTATATATTGTATTTCTTGCTGGTTGTTACTTTAACATTTTTCTATGCATCAATTATGCCGAATATGCAGCCAAAAGAGATTGCAAATAACTTGAAAAAATACGGTTCATCAATTCCCGGTATCAAACCTGGAAGACCAACAGCAGAACATTTAGATAAAATATTAAGCAAAACTACATTTATCGGCGCGATGGCATTAGGTATTATTGCTCTTGTTCCTTCATTTGCAAGTTATGCTACTAATATCAAGACTCTGCAAGGTATCGGTGCTACATCATTAATCATCATGGTTGGGGTTGCACTGGATTTGATAAATCAAGTAAGAACTCACTTGCTTGCTCGTAATTATGAATCATTCTTAAAAGAGGATAAATAAAAAAGAAGGCTTTTGAACAAAGCCTTCTTTTTTACTAAAATTATATTTGACTAAAAAAAATGTTTAAAATATAATAAAGAAGAACTAAATAGCAATGAGCGGAAGTAACTCAATTGGTAGAGTCCCTGCCTTCCAAGCAGGTTGTTGCGGGTCCGAGTCCCGTCTTCCGCTCCATTTTTGTAAGAGCTTCGGCTCTTATTTTGTTTGTTAAGCTATTGAATATATAAAACATTTACTATAAAATTAAAATACTTTAATTTGGGGAAGAAATGAAATTATTACACATTAGTGATTTACACTTAGGTAAAAAATTAAAAGGGTATTCTCTGTTAGATGATCAAAGATTTATTCTTAATCAAATATTTGATACAGCAAAAGAAAATAATATTGACGGGATTATAATTGCAGGAGATATTTATGATGTTTCTATTCCGTCTACAGAGGCTATAAATCTTTTCGATAAATTTATAACTCAATTAAGCAATGAAAATATAGCATGTTATGCTGTAAGCGGTAATCACGACAATATTTACAGAGTTACATTCGGTTCTGATATTATGGCAAAAGGTAACATTCACTTTGCAAAAAAATATTCAGGAAATATAACTCCTATACAAGCTGATGAAAACACATTTATTTGGCTTTTACCTTTTATAAGACCAATGGATGTAAGAGAATTTTATCCGGATTTTACAAACAGCAGTTACGAAGAAATGATGCAAAATGTTATGAAAAATCTTTCTGTTGATGAATCTAAAATAAATATTTTAGTAGCACATCAATTTGTAACCTGCAATGGTAAACAACCTGAAAGAACAGAATCTGAAACAGTTTCTTTAGGTACATTAGATAATATTGATATCTCTAATTTTGAAAAATTTGATTATGTAGCACTTGGGCATTTGCATAAATCACAGGCAATGGGAAAAGATACCATACGATATGGAGGTTCGCCGCTAAAATATTCTTTTTCTGAAAAAGATGATAAAAAATCAATGGTTTTATTAAATATCGAAAATAAAACCATAAATATAGAAAAAATCCCGTATAAACCTTTAAGAGACATGCAGGAAATTGAGGGCAAATTTGAAAATATACAAAAACTTTCGCCATCCGATGATTACATAAAAATAATTTTAAATGATGAAAACTATATTCTTGATGTAAAAAGCAAATTGGAAACAATATTTCCAAACGTAATGGAAATATCATACAACAATATTGCATCACGTGAAAATCAAGACCTCTCGCTAATTGATACAACAGAAAAATATTCACCTATGGATTTGTTTAAAACATTCTATAAACAACAGCAAAACCAGGATTTAAACGACGAACAGGAAAAAATAATTTCTGATATTTTTAAAGATTTAAATATGGAGGTAGAAGAATGAAACCTCTAAAATTAACTCTTAATGCTTTTGGACCTTATGTTACTGAAACGACTATTGATTTTAGCCAATTTGGTGATAACGGTTTATACTTAATTACCGGAGACACAGGTGCCGGTAAAACTACAATATTTGATGCAATTAGTTTTGCTCTATACGGCGAAGCTAGTGGTTCAGTCAGAGCAGCAAAATCTTTACGAAGCGATTTCGCAACAGAAGATAACAAAACCTACGTAGAACTAGATTTTATAAACCATGGTGACAAATATTTTGTCAGACGAAACGCAGCATACAAAAGAATAAACAAAAACGGTAATGAAACACCAGTTCAAGAAGAGGTTCTTTTAAGACTCCCCAATGGCGAAACAATAACAGACAGAAATGATGTTAATACAAAAATAAAAGACTTGTTAGGCATTGATAAAAAACAATTTTCTCAAATCGTTATGATAGCACAAGGCGAATTTCAAAAACTTTTACATGCTACAACCGAAGAAAGAATGAAAATTTTCAGAAAAATATTTAATACAGAATATTATGAAACTTTCCAAAATATTTTAGCTTCAAAAGTTAAAACTGAATACGGAAAAATTGATGATACGAGAAATTCAATTTTACAATATATTGAAGGAATTAAAACCGACGACACAACCTCAGACCTAAATGAAGTTAAACAAAAAGCCCTATCAAATATCTACAATATAAACGAGTTATTAACTATATTGAATAATAGAAATAATGAAGATTTTGATGTTATAAAAAATATTAAAGACGAAATCATAGAAAAGCAAAATGTAAAAACAGACATTGATAAAAATATCAAAGCAGCAGAAATTATTGAATCTAGTAAACAAAAATTACAAGAATTAATAACACAAATTCCTGAATTAGAAAAAATATTAAAAGACAGCGAAGATAATTATGACTCAGTAAAAGCAAAAAATGAACCTGAAATCAAAAACCTAATTGCATCAATATCAAAATATGATGAAGAAAAAGATGAATACGAAAAACTTGAAAAATTAGAAAAAGATTTGAACAATAAAACAAAAGAAAAAGATACTCTGCTTTTGAATTTAGAAAAAATAGAAAAAGAATTTGAAGAATTAAAAATCAAAAACGAAGAAAATGAAAAAGAATTGACTTCTTACCAAAATACAGATGTTGATTTAGAAAAAATAACAAACAATTTAAAAGATAATAAGAATAAAAAAGAATTCTTGGATAATTTAGAAAAAAATTTGTCAGAATATAATACTAATAAAGAAAAACAAACTAAAGAAAAAGAAATTCTAAAAAACTTGCTGGAGGACTACACAAGTTTTGATTTAGCTTACACAAAAGCATATACAACTTTTATGTCAAATCAATCAGGGCTCATTGCAGAAACATTAGAAAACG
>CADCPD010000069.1 GCA_902803265.1 uncultured bacterium
ATAAATATCAACCGAGAAGGAGAGGTTATAAACGAACCGCCGGAAGATGAAGCCTTGACCTGCGAGCATAATTTTATGCCCGTTGACAGCACCGGTTTGGTACTGGCTTGTACAAAATGCGGGTTTGTTATAAAACATAGATAATAAATTAAATAAGAGGGCAAATTAATATATGGATAAATTTCTTGATTTTATATCATCAAAAAACTTCAGAAACGGTTTTTGTTTCGTACTGTTTACACTCCTTATGGCAATTACAATATCTTCACAAAACTATTTCTTCCAGAAAGTAATTGAAAACGGCATAAGTAAAAAAGATATAGTTGCTCAAAAAGATATTGTTGTTATTGATACTAAAAAAACCGAAAGACAAAGAAAAGAAATTGAAGCTAAAATAGAACCTGTTTTGACAACAGCAGAAGATGATTTTATCAAAAATAATTTAAATTCTCTTGAAAATTCTATAAAAACTATAAGAGATAAAGATTCGACAAGATTTACAAAACAGGACGAATTGAGTGTTTTGTTCGATATTCCTGATGAAAACAAAAAACTTTATATTGTAAATTATCTTTTAAATTCAAATGACAGTGATTTAAAGGACGTTTTTGAACAAGCAAAATTGACTCTTACAAATCTTTTGGCAAATGGTATAACGGAAAAAGATACAGAAAAGGGTAATTTACAAAAATTACTTCAAAAACACTTTGCTCTAAATCTTACAAAACACCAAAATACTATTGTTTCTGCCTTATTAGAACAAGTTATTGTTCCTAATTTAGTTGTAGATGAAATTGCAACCGACATTGCAAAGAAAAATGCCAGAAATTCTGTAAAACCTTACGAAGTCGTATTTGAAAAAGGTGACAAAATTTTGTTTGAGGGCGAACCTGTAACAAAATTAAAACGTGATGCCTTAAGACAGGCAGGATACAGCCTTATTGATATAAACTTTTTGGGAATATTGGGAATATACTTATTCATAGCCTTTACGACATTTGTATTTATTAAGTTTAAAGAAGATTATGAAAAAAGACACGCATCAAAAACAAATTTGGCAATAATTGCTTCGTTATCATTATTTGTAGCATTAATAGCCGTAATGCTTCCAACTGGATTTTCTCCTTATATATTGCCTTTCCCTGCTATGATAATTATTTTATCAATATTTTCTAATTCAAGACTTGCATTTCTAGCAACATTGTTGCTTTTGTGTAACTTAACTTTAGGATTGCATTTCGGCATAGAATTTATAATTTCATTCATTTTGATTCTTTTAGTAGCAGAAATAACCGTTTCAAAAATTAAATTTTCAAGACGTTCAGATTTGATTAAAGTTGGATTTTACGTGTCATTAACAGGTTTAATTGTCGTATCAAGTGTGTACTTACTGGAAAAATTCCTAATAGATATCGACAATGCACTAATAATAAGAGATGCAATAATGACATTTATAAACGGTATATTAAGTGCGGTAATTGCTTTAGGCGTAATGCCTATGATAGAAAGTGCATTTAGAGTAACAACACCGTATGGATTAGCAGAATTAGTTGACCATAACCAACCATTATTAAAACGTCTACAAATGGAAGCCCCTGGTACATATCACCACTCGTTATTAGTTTCAAATCTTTGTGAAGCCGCAGCGGAAGCAATTGGTGCTGATCCTACAATAGCAAGAGCCGGAGCTTTGTATCACGATATAGGGAAACTTAAACGACCTTTATTTTTTGTAGAAAATCAATCATCTTTCGGAATTGAAAATCCTCATACAAAATTAAATCCAAAAATAAGTAAAACAGTTATTATTTCGCACACTAAAGACGGTATAGAAATTGCTAAGTCTAAGGAATATAATCTTCCACCGATTATTCAAGATTTTATTTTACAACATCACGGAACAGGTCTTGCAAGTTATTTCTATAACAGAGCCTTACAAGAAGAAGGTGCGGAAAATATTAAAGAAGAACAATTTAGATATCCTGGGCCAAAACCAAGATCAAAAGAAGCTGCAATTTTAATGATTGCTGATGCTACAGAATCTGCAGTTCGTTCATTAAAAACTCCAACTCCTGAAGAAGTTGATATTGTAATTGAAAAAATTATTACAGAAAGAATAAACGACGGTCAATTATCAGATTCTCCTCTAACGTTGAAAGATTTAAAAACAATTGCATCAACATTTAGTCGTATAATAAGAGGAATGCAACACGAAAGAATAAAATATCAAAATGATATTGATAAAGAAGTTGAAAATGCAAAATTAATACTTCCTGAAGTTATAGATAAAGATGATAAAAATGAAACCAACAGTTAATATTTTTACAGAAAATATTTATAATGACTGGGAGCTTGACGAAAAGGCTTTAATTGATAATGCAAGAGTTTTCATTAATTATTTCTTTGATACTCCTCAAATATATGATAATTCTTGTTTAAAAAATCAGAAATACGATACTATTGTATTTGATATCGTGTACTGTGATAGTGAAAAAACACATACAATGAATAGAGAATACAGAGATAAAGACTATCCTGCGGACATAATAACTTTTGCAATATTTGCAGATAGTTCAGATGATGAAAAATTTATTTTTGATGGCGAAATAAATTTAGGAGAAATTATTATTGCTCTTGATAAAGTTGAAAAAAATGCACAGGAGAAAGGTTGCAGCAGGGAAAGAGAATTAAACTTTTTAATTGCGCATGGAATAATGCATCTTCTAGGCTTTGACCATCAGACAGAAGAAGAATATAATTTTATAGTAAATGCGCAAGAACAAGCGTTATCTAAAGTGGAAGGGTTATAAATAAAATGTCAAAATATAAATCACATGGGCTAATTAAAGCTTTTAAAAATGCCGAAAGAGGAATTTTTCTTACTCTTAAGTCGGAAAGAAATATCAGAATTCATTCGGTAATAGCTATTTTAGTTTTAGTTGCAGGCTATTATTTGGATTTTAATGCTATCAAATTTTGCATATTAATACTTACAATCGCGCTTGTAATAATATCTGAGATGATTAATTCAGGAATTGAATATTGCATAGATTCAGTATTTCACAATAAATATTCAAAACTAGCAGGCATGGCAAAGGACATTTCAGCAGGAGCTGTTATGTTATCAGCAATCGTAAGTGTAATTATCGGAATTATACTGTTTGGGGAAAGCTTGTTTGTTCACTATGAACATCTAATAATTTTGCCCCCTCATGTTCAACCCTTGTAGTAACAATTTCTCCGTTTATGTTTACAGCATCCCAGCAGTTACGCACACGTTGCTTTATCTCGTCAATATTATTGCCGTGAGAAATTATTAATAATGTTGGACCTGCGCCGGAAAGAACACAGCCCATTACATTATCAAGTTCTTTCATAGATTGTTGAATTTCTTCAAAAGCAGGTAATAATTTCATTCTGTATGGCTGATGAATTCTATCGTGAAGTGCATATTTCATTAATTCGGTATCTTTATTTCTGACAGCTTCCATAAACATAGCCAATCTCATAGAATTAAATGTTGCATCCTGTAAAGGAACATCCTTAGGGAGAACTGAACGGGCAATTTCAGTTTGTAATTCAAAATCTGGAATGCAAAGAGTTATGTGCCAGTCTTCAGGCCATTCAAGTTTGTGATAAAAAACGCTTCCGTCATCTTCAATAGAACTAGCAACAAGTCCTCCAACAACTGCCGGAACAATGTTATCAGGGTGTTTTTCGACTTCTGTTGCTATAGACAAAATGGCTGATTCGTCTGCAGGATTTGATAATAAGGCGTTTGCAGCCATCAAACTTCCGACAATTACTGACGCAGAACTACCCATACCTCTTGCGATAGGAATATTTGTTTCTATTGTTATTTTTAAATCAGTAGGTACTTGTCCTGTTAAACTATATAACATTTCAACAGATTTATAAGCAATACTGTTTTCATCTATTGGTATTTGATTTAAACTTGCTTCATCTATATTTTTATTATTAACTAAAATATTTATTTCATTACCACTGCCAGGTAAAACTTTTTCTTCAATAGTTATTGTATTATAAATTGGTAAAGCTAATCCCAAACAATCGAATCCGGGACCAAGATTTGCAGATGTTGCAGGTACTTTTACACTAACTTTCATAATTAACCTTTTTGTTTCCGAAATGTATTATAACATACTTACATTAATTTTGCCAAATTTGGCTGAAAGGTCGTCTATATGATGAATTAAGTAGCAGTCAGATTCTACATCTTTATCATTCAAATCAATGATAGCTCCCCAATCTGTTCTTCCATGGTGAGCAGCAATCATTCTTGCTATATTTTTAAAACCATTATTCATGCATAGTGAAAATCCGTATTGAGAATGAGTTAACCATTCTTTTTTAAATTCTTCATCATAATCTATTAGACCGGTTTCTTCGTCAATAGTATATTCAAAAATTTTACCTATATCGTGAAGTATACAAGCTGCATAAATCTTATCTTTATTTATTCTTTGGAAAGAAGTTTCAACTATATTCTCAGCATATTTCAAACATTCCAAAATATGGACCATTAATCCGCCTAAATAATTGTGATGCATCAATTTTGCAGCCGGTGTTATTTTTATATCTTCTTCATGTTCTGAAAAATATTTTTTTATAAAATTTTTAAGCTTTTCATCTTTTATTTTTTCAACATAATTTAAAATTTCAGAAAAATAATTGTCTCTTTCATTTTCTGACAAGCCTGTCTTAGCTTCCTGAATAAGTTCTAATGCAGAAACAAGACAATTGTTAAATTTTTCATTAAAAGAGCCTGATACTATACGAAGTTTATTACCGGAACGGAATAATTTACTATCAAGTCGGTTTAATGTTTCTTCCCATAAAATACAATTAAGCAAACTCCCGTCATTAGGATCTTTTAATTGTAATTTGCCCATTTTAGTGCCGGCTTTTGTATCGCCTATAGAAAAAATAACAACTTCATATATTGTTTCTGTATCAAACATAATTTAACCTCTTTTTAAAAGGCGGTTTCTGCAAACAGCAGAAACCGCCTTTTCTTTTATTACTTTATTAATTTTTATCTCTGTCGATAATTTTTGATTTACTCCAAACAAATGAAGAACGAATTTGCGCACCAACTTCTTCTAATTGATGTTGTTTTGCTTCTTCTCTTAATTTGTTGAAGTTTTTATTGCCGCTGTTTACTTCGTTTAGGAATTCATCAGCAAATTTACCTGATTGAATTTCAGAAAGAATTTCTTTCATAGCTTTTTTAGATTCATCAGTAATAACACGAGGGCCTCTTGTTAAATCGCCATATTCAGCAGTATTAGATATAGAATATCTCATATCAGCAAAACCGCCTTGATTAATTAAGTCAACGATTAATTTCATTTCGTGTAATACTTCAAAGTAAGCCATATATGGAGAATATCCTGCTTCAACAAGAGTTTCAAATCCGGCTTTTATTAGAGCTGTGCAGCCTCCGCAAAGAACTGCTTGTTCTCCGAATAAGTCGGTCTCAGTTTCTTCTCTGAAAGAAGTTTCAATAATACCTGCTCTTCCTGCGCCAATTGCACTTGCATATGATAAAGCAACTTCTTTTGAATCACCTGTTGCATCTTGGTAAACAGCTATCAAAGAAGGAACACCTTTTCCCGCTTCGTATTCGCTTCTAACTGTATGTCCAGGACCTTTTGGAGCTACCATTATAACGCTTACTCCTTCTGGAGCTACGATTTTTTTGAAGTGAATATTAAATCCGTGTGAAAACATTAAATATTTACCGGCTGTTATGTATGGTTTTATTTCTGTTTCGTAAACTTTTGCCTGAATTTCATCAGGAATTAATATTTGGATGATATCAGCCCATTGAACGGCATCTTTTATTGCCATTGTTCTAAAGCCGTAATTTTTAGCTTTTTTGTCGCTGTTTCCGCCTTGTCTTAAACCTAAAACAACATCACATCCTGAATCTTTTAAGTTCATTGATTGTCCGTAACCTTGAGAACCAAATCCGATTACGGCAATTTTTTTAGTTTTGATTAAGTCTTTGTTAATGTCTTTGTCTAAATAAATTTTTAATTCTGTCATTTTACCTACCTCACTTTGAATTTATTATATAGGAAAAATATTTCATTGCAATAAATCTTCACGAATTGAAAGAAACAATAAAATATTTTAAAATGATGTTATGAAGCGAATGTTATTGATAGTATTAATAATTGGCGTATTTTTACTATGTCCTGTAGTTGCTTTTTGTGAAGAAAAAGCAAATGAAAGTGACCTCATTCAATCTGAAAAATCTAACGATATTGTTGAAACAGTAAGTACAGATAAAAAAAACTTAAAAAAACTAAGTAAAAAGCAAAAAGAAGTTTCAGTTGAAAAAACTCAAGTTAAAGAATCTAAAATAGAACAAGATGAAGCTGCAGATATTTTACACGGTTTTATCGAATATTATCCTGATGGAACAATCTTTTTTGATGAAATAAAGGAATCAGAAGGTGTTTTTATAAAAATGCGCCAACCTACAACATATAATCAATATTCAGTTTTAGATATAAAAGGCGTTAATTTTGAAGATATAAAAAATCGTCAAAAAGGTATAAAAAGACATATTTCAAATGAGTATCAAATAGTTGATTTTGACGCAAGTTATACTGAAACCTTAGGTAAATTTAGCTATGGTACAACTTATGCGGCAGATATTGATACTGGAGAATTTGAGTATCACACAAAATTTTTTGCAAGATATGACGCAAAGCATTATGCATTACAGGCTGCATATGGTAAAAGTGCGTATACGTCAACCGGAACGCAATCTGATTTTATTTATTTAACTCCAGAGTGGAAAATAGGAAAAGGTTTTGTTTTAAAAGATACATACAAAGCTAATACTCTTGGTTTAAAGCAAGAAAATGAAATAATGCTAAAATATACTCCGCAGTTTATAAAAGAAAATCCATTGGATATTGAAGTAGGAGTTGGTCAATCATATTATAAAGATGGTACACAATATAATGTCTTTAAATTTGCAACAACTTTGCGTTTGTAGATATATTGTAATATAATTTCAGTACGGGATAAAATGAAAAATAAACTTGATAAATCAAAATTTGAGTCTGAAAAACACTCAAAAAAATCTTCAAAATTGAATAATAAAAAAGAGGTATCGTTAAAAAATAAAATTAGCAAAAAAAACGATAAAAATAATAAATCTTTTAATTTTTATTATTCTTTTTTGACTATAGTTTTATTAATATTCTTGTCTCAAGTTGTTTTCAGTGCTATATTGAATATTACAAAAAACATCGCTTACAGTGCTAAAATAGCTACTATAAAAAAATCAAAAACTGAAGCTGAAGATAAAAATAAAAAATTGAAAAAAGAATTAAAAGATTTTTCAACTGTGGAAAGTTTAGAAGCTATAGCAAGAAATAACTTGAAAATGGCAGGCGATGATGAAGTTTTAATAATTATAAATGAAATAAAAAAACAAAAAACGGAAGAAGAAAATAGTAATAAAAAAATAAGCTTATTACATAAGTTGGGTAAACATGACAAATAATGACACACTTACATATATAACTCAATCCTTTGATTTAAAAAGACAAGGCTATTATAAACAAGCAATAGAAATGCTATATAAAGCTCTTTCTGTAGAAGGAAATAATGTGGAGATATTATTTCAGTTAGCTGATTTATATTTTTTATTAGATAATGAAGAACGAACTCAACAATATCTAGAAAAAGCTCTTGAACTCAAACCTGAACATTTAGATAGTATGAAACTTCAAGCAAAATTAGAAGTTAAACGCGGAGAATTAGAAAAAGCCAGAGATACATATTTAAAAATATTGGAAATTTCAAATTCTAGTGAAAACGCTGTAGAATATATAAAAATTTTGAATAGTCTTAAAGATTTTAAATCAATTCAAAATTATAAAGAATCAAATGAGATAACAGATGTTGATTTAGTATATGAAATTGCCTCTGCATACGCAAATAATTACAAAATAACAGAAGCAATAACAATGCTTGAATCATTGGTTTTAAAAGGTGAAGAAGCAAGCAACTTGTTAATTTTACTGGGTGTCTTATATTATAAAAATGTTGAACCATATAAGTCAAAAGCTGTTTTTCAAATATTAAATGAAAGAGAAGACAATGATATTTGCTTACATCATTTAGGTCTTTTTGCAATAGATGAAGGCAAGTATATGGATGCCGTAACTTATCTTCAAAAGGCTTTAATTTTAAAACCGAATAATGCTCAATATGCATTTGATTTGGCGAATGCGTATTATTTAAACGGATGGATAGAAGAAGCTGTAAAATTCTTTAATGATGCTATTTTAAAAGAGCCTGAAAATAAAGAATATTTATATGCTTTAGCTTATTTATATTACAGAATTGAATGTTTTGATAAATCAAAGATTGAACTTAATAGAATTTTTAAAATAGATAAAGAATATTTGCCGGCTAAAACTTTGCATGCGTTGTTAAAACTGGAAGAAAAAGATGTTCTTGGTGCAAAATTTGAACTTGAAAAACTTATAGATTTTGAATCAAGCGATGATTTTGCTTTATTTGTCCTAGCAAAGATATATTTGGAATTGGGGCAATATGACAAAGCAAAAACATACATGATGAGAGCAATATCTTTAAAAGGAGATAATTTAATCTATTTGTGTGAATATACAAATATTGTTTTTGAAGAAAAAAATTACGAATTTGCTCAAAAACTTTGTGATAAGTTTAAAGAAATGAGTCCAAATTATTATGATAATTGGGTTTTGCAAGCTAAAATTTATGATGCCCAAGAAAATTGTATGGAATTGTTTAATACAGCTCAAAAGCTGATTGAGTTGGATTTAAACAGATATGAAGGCTATTACTATAATGCTTTGGCATTATTTATGTCGGATGATATTTCATTTGCTATTGAAAGTATGAAAAAAGCCATATCTCTAAATGTCAATAATGCAAATTTATACGTACTAATGAGTGAATTTTATCAAGCAATAGGACAAAATAAAGAAGCTCTTCTATATATGGATGAAGCAAGTAATATAGATCCGAGTGCTAAAAATAAAGAACTATATATGAGATTAGCCGCAGTTGTCCGTCGTGAAAGTCGAAGTTCAATATAAGTTGTAGGCTGCAATATAAAACTTAGTTTGATTATCTTGACCATATAAATTAATTTAAAATAACGTTATTTTAAAATTTGGGCTTTTAGGACTTGTAAAAAGTTTATTCGTAGGTTACTTCCTACCACCAAACCCTTTACACACAGCCGATTGAGGCAAAAATAATCATTTCAAGTGAAAAATCAACTGTCCTGAAAAAATATAAATACAAAGAGTTTCAGAAAAACTGAAACTCTCAAAAACTCGGAGAAGGTGGGATTCGAACCCACGGTACAGATTACTCCATACAACACCTTAGCAGGGTGCCGCCTTAAGCCTACTCGGCCACTTCTCCACACTATTCATTTGTCATGTCCTAATTCTATCATAAAATTTTATTTTTTGTCCATTCTTAAAATTTATTTATATACAAAATTTTATAAATCTCATATTTATAGTATTATTTTTTTATGAACTTAGATGCATACATTGATAACCTTTTGTCGCCTATTGCCGATAAAATTTCAGGAATTATCTTTTCTTCAATAACTATTAAAGGTGTTGAAGTTCAATTCCTTATTGCTCTTTTAATGTTTGCAGCAATTTATTTTACTTTTCGTTTAAGATTTATTGGTTTTTGGGGATTTAAGCACGCTTTAAGACTTATTGCTCACAAGTTTGAACACAAAGATTTAATCCAAAGAAAGAAAAAAGGTGAAGTTTCGTCTTTTCAAGCTTTAAGTGCAACTATTTCTTCTTCTGCAGGAATAGGTAATGTCGCAGGTTCTGCGGCTGCTGTTTCAATTGGCGGACCAGGGGTTATTTTTTGGATGATTACAGCAGGAATTTTCTCGATGGCATTGAAATTTTCTGAAGTTTTATTGGGTATAAAGTTTCGACAGATAAATAAAGACGGATCTTCTTCCGGTGGTCCTATGTATTATATAATAAATGGTTTACGGGCATCCTGG
>CADCPD010000070.1 GCA_902803265.1 uncultured bacterium
AACCATAGAACCTGTGCCCGGATCAAGATATGCAAAAGCAGGTTGAATTGTTAAATATATAACTGAAAATATAATTAATAAATTTAATGTTTTCATAAGATATATCCTTTTCTAAATTTAAAGACTTTATATAAAGTATTATACTATAAACACTTCTAAGATTTAATATAACATGAATTTACTATAAAGAGATATTATATACTAAAATTGAAAATATAAAAATTCTGAAACTCTGTTTATTGTTAAGATTGAGGCTAATAACATTACAAAAGTCGTAATGCCATATATCCAATTTGGCTTAAATTTCTTTGCAAGTTCAATTGAATTTGGCAAACAAAAGATAATAATTATAGATGGAATTATCAAGAAAAAGCTTAATTTTAAATCTCCGTTTTCAAATGCGAATCTTAATTTATTTATTTCAATCGGCGCAAATCCATAGAAACCAAACATAGATTTATATATATCGATTGCTCGATGAACTGTTGTTGCTCTAAAAATAACCCAAGCAAGAGTGGCAAAAATAAACATTGGTAAGACAGAAATATACGGAATTGCTTTTAATTCAAATTGTTTGTACATTCTGTGTATACAAATTGCAATCCCATGAATTGTTCCCCATATAATAAAGGTCCAATTAGCACCGTGCCAAACTCCACATAAGAAAAAAGTTATAAACAAGTTTCTGTAAGTTTTTAAAGCAGAACATCTGCTGCCCCCTAAAGGAAAATAAACATAATCTCTTAACCATCTTGATAAAGTCATATGCCATCTTCTCCAAAATTCTTGAGGGTTGCTTGATTTATATGGAGAATTAAAGTTTTGAGGTAAAACAATATTAAATAAATATCCAATACCCATAGCCATATCACAATAACCTGAAAAATCAAAATATAACTGGAATGTATAAGATATTGCTGCACACCAGGCTTCAAAACAAGTTAAATGAGGAATAACATCGAATGTTTGTACTACAAAAGGTGAGAAAAAGTCTGCTAATAAAACTTTTTTCATTAAGCCAACTGAAAGTAGAAATAATCCAATAGAAATATTTTTAGGATTAATAATTCTATTTCTTAATTTTGCAAATTGCGGCATCATTTCTTTATGGTGAACAATAGGCCCTGCTATTAATTGAGGGAAAAAGGTTACAAATAAAGCATATGTTAAAAAGTCATACTCTTTTGTTTCTCCTCTATAACTATCAACCAAATAAGCAATTTGTTGGAAAGTAAAGAAGCTGATTGCAAGTGGTAATACAATATGCATATAATTGAAATCACCATGTAAGACTTTGTTAAGGTTATAAATTACAAAGTCAAAATACTTATAATAAAAAAGTGCACTTAAATTTACTACAACGCCAAAAATCATCAGAGCTTTTTTATTAATCTTTAAATTATCACCCTTTGATAGCGTTGTCCCAATAGTATAGTTAAAAATCATTGAGCATAAAATTATAGGTAAATATTCAAGCTTCCAATACGCATAAAAGTAAAGAGACGATATAACAAGCCAACCTGTTGCAAGATTAATTAATCTCTTTTTGTTTAAAAAGAAATATACAAAAAATACAATTGGTAAAAATATAAATAAGAATTCGATAGAGTTAAATAGCATTGTTAGTTTTCTCCTCTTCTTTTTTGATTTTATTTATAGTTTTTACCCAATCAAGATTAGTTTTTAGCCAGTTTTTTAAATTTTTCGTATCTTTAGATGTTAAAGATTCAATGTTATCGCTTGTGTTTATTCTGCCGTAATCACCTTTATTTAAAATCATCTTATCCATCATAAGATTACCTATTTCAGGTGTTCCATGTGCTGTATCATAAAAATATTTCATTCGAGGTTTAAGTTGTTCTGTGCTGTAGTGATTTACGTAATGAAAATCATAAATATCTGAAACTTTTGTTAAATCCTTTTTCCATTGAGTATAAATATCCCAATATCCACCAATATAGACCGTTGCTAAATCTATAGTATGTCCTTCTGAATGAAAGATATGAAGTTTTGCGCCATTTTTCTTACAATATAAATCTAAATCTCTCAGTTTATCATATGTAGTCTTATCAATTTCGTAGTTTTTAAATCTATCAATATAATTTCTAACAACGTGTTCAAAAAGAGGTTTTATTGATGGGTTATCAATTAAATAAATTAAACCTTCGTGATCATACATTTTGATTAAATCTTTGCAGTGGATATTTTTTGTGATTGTTATGATGCTTGATACGGTTGTATCAGCTGCAAATAAGATAGTTGCTAATTCACTTGTCGTAAGTCGTGGATTTTTGTTAAAGCCTTCGTGTTTTTGATTATCAATAACATTTTTATTAAATATGTAAAAATCTATTCCTAAATAAATGTTCTTTATTTCCGGGTGAATTTTGAGTACTGTTTTTGTAAAATCCATATATTCATCAAAATTCATACCAACAATACCTAAGTTTGAGGCATTTTTACCGGTTATTTTATGAAAATATCTGGAATCAAAAATCCAATCAACTCTTGACGTTCCTATAAAAACTGAATCAATTTTACGTCTGTCAAGTTTAAATTCTGTGACTTTTGTCATTCTTTCTTGACGTTTTGCTTCAGGTTTCAAATTTGAAATTTTTGTCGCAGGAGTGTGAAAAACGACATAAGGATCAATTACAATATTAAATATTGAAACAACAATTAATATACAAAATACTATAATTAATATTCTTTTATTAAAATTTCTGTATTTATCCAAAATAATCTCGCAACAAAGTTTTCTCTTCCAGCAAGTTTAATATAACACAAACTCATACAGATTTCATGTAAAGTTATAATTAAAAAATTTTATTTTATAGCTTTAATATCAGGTCTTAAAAGAATGTTTTCAATTATCCAAATAGTTCTTAATCTGGTTCCTTTTTCATTTGGATGATAACCTGTATCATTGAATAATTTTTTATCATAATATGAACCGGATTTTATGTCTCCAATAAAAACTACACCTTGTTTTTTATAAAAATTTTTTATGTTTTCAAAAGCTTGTATTTCATCAATAGAATATTCTTTTGAGTGATAAATATTTGGTAATGTAGCGTATAATGTTATATCGTGTTTTTTACAGTATTGAATAAATTTATAAAGTGCAAATTTATTATATTTTTTTGGAATGTGTTCAGTTATCGTATAAGATTTACCTGTTTCTAAAAATCTTTTGGTAGTTCCGATGTGGCCTACATAATCTCCATATTTATTTAACAGAGCCTTATCTTCGTCAGAAATGAGATCTTTTTTATTCACTGTTTGAGGATGAGATAAATAATATTGAATCATAAAAAAGACTAAATCCAATTTTTTCATTATTGGAGCATTCTTATAAAAATTTTTGTCATAAGAAATTATGTATTCAGCAAAAGGACTTGGTAAAGCACTATCAGAATCTTCTTGATAGTAATTAAATTCCAAAGGCATAACAACAATGTCTCCATCTTTTAAAATTTCTTTCACTTTTTCAAAAGCATATGTACTAAAGTCTACGTGAACACCATAATTAAGTACCGGTAATCCTGTTTTTTCTGATGCATATTTTGAATCAAGTCCGTGCAAAGTATTTGAACCTGATAAAAATACAATTTTATTACCTTTTTTGTTTAATTCTTTTGCTCTGTTATTTTTTGTTTCTATCCAATAATTAATATGTGCAGCACCTTGAGAGTATACATATTTTGCAATAAAATAATCACCTATTTTGATTATTATAATTGGCAATACTATGATACTAACAAAAAATATTACTAATGTTTTTATAAAAAATTTTTTGTAATCTTTCATATTTCTCCTAGAAATTAAAATAAATAAATGACGAAGAATAATCCGGTTTTAATATATTATAAACAGAAATTAATATTAAAACTACGATAAAAAAGGCATATTTCGTTTGTGGTTTGAAATTATCAATCCATTTTCTGAATGAATCATTAAATACAAAATATATTAATACAGGTATAATAATTAGTATTATAAAATCACAACATCCGCCTGTTGCTCTGAATTTTACAAAAGGAAAATATATTCTTGGAATATCAAAAGTTAGCGGATTTATTGCTGTCAATGATATTTTGTTCGCATCTTGAATATGTCTTGCACCAAAATAAACCCAAGCAATATTGATATAGATAAAAGTTAAAAGCCAAGCACACCAGTTTGGGATAACTTTATTCATATTCTTCCAAATTCTATTAATTACAGAGCCAATACCGTGCAAAACTCCCCAAACAATAAATGTCCAATTAGCACCGTGCCAAATTCCGCCAATTAAAAAAGTTAATAAAAGGTTTCTGTATGTATTGAATTTACCGTTTCTA
>CADCPD010000071.1 GCA_902803265.1 uncultured bacterium
ATTTTGAATAGGTGGTAAATCGAATAGCATTGTAATTGCACCATATTTAAATTGTGATAAGCCCTCGTTTTATAATTTTCCATAAGCAAGGTCTATTGATTCTCCACTTAAAACAAACATATCCCCTATGATTTGTTTTCTTAAAATGTAATCAATAATATTACTTGCTAATGTTTCAACATCAGGATTATTTTCTTTTGATGTATCAACACCCAAATTCATCAAAACAGTTCTTGTATTTGAAACATCACTGTTACTTTTTATAGGAATTTTTCCTTCTGTGACTTCGATAACAACAAAAGGAAATACATTTAATTCTTGTCCTTTGAACTTTGATGCAGGAATATCATCTATATAAACATTTGCATTTTTAGTTGCCGTATATTGAAGATGTGCTGTTAATTCCTCACATAGTTTTTCTTTTAATACATAAGAATACATATTATAATCTACCTAATACTCTGTTTAGTTCGTGTTGAAGTCTTGTTTTATATGTCTTTTCAACATCTTTGTTTATCTTTTCAATAATTTCATCATTTGCTATCATTTGAGGAACTGACGGCCCGTGAAGTTCGTTAATCTTTGAATATAAATTATTCTTATTCGATACGACTTTTTTTAATTCGCCTGAAAGAAGATTACGTCTGAATAAACCAATGTGTCCGTTTGGCATCTTCATAACAAATGAATGACGACTTAATGATAATTTATTCTTTTTTAAAACTTTTACTTTGTATTTCTGTCTTTCGGGATAATCACCTTTAGGCCCTGCGGAAATACCTTTTAATTTAATAACCGAATCAGGTTTAACTCTAAATTTCATTAAAGGTAATGTTTCGCCTTTTGCCCATACAGTAGCGGTTAAATCTTGTTTTGTCGGTTTCTTTAATTTGATTTCTTTTTTTACATCTGCAGATTTTATAACATATCTTTTAATAGTATATTTTGAAACATTTTTGCCAACATTCGACTGCACACGTTTTATAACATTATATAAAACTGCACCTGCTTTATGTTTCATATCTCCGAGTTCACGTTCGATTTCTCGAATGCCGACAGTTTTAATGTTAATCTGCATATTTAGTATCCGTAATTTTTAGTTAATGTCAAAGTAATCATGCCCATATCATTGGCAACATCTGCAACATAAAAATCTTCCCCATCAAAGGAAATCTTTGCACCTTGAACATATAAGCCTTGTAATGAAGTTAAAGGCACATATATTAGTTTCTCACCTTTATATGTGCCTGATTTAATCGAATTGTCTTTTAATTTATCATCATCAACAACACAGGCAATATCTTCGCCGTCAATGTTGTGAGTTTCTCCGAATTCTTCAATATTCATAAAAACATTAAATAAATCGTTTGAAATTGTTTCTTTAAAAGACATTAAACTATTCCTTCTACTCCATTTCCCAAATCTAATTCTTCGCCCTCTTCTTCGGTTGATTCTTCTTCGTCTGCAACTTTCAAAATCAACTCTACGACTTTGGCTTTTGTTATGTTTTTACCTTTATCATCAACAAGCAACTTTTCATCAATACCTTTACTTAAAGCAATTGCTTTTAATTGGTCAAAAGTCATTTTTGTTGTAGGTATTACTTCTTCTTTTTTCGGTTCGTTTAGTGTGTTATTTTCAGGAGTTCCTTGTTGTTTTGGTTCTTCTGCTTTTTTAATTTCTTCATTAACATAAGTTGCAAAGCCCTTATCAACTAATTCCTTTTCATATTCCGGAGTGGTTGAAAAAGGTTCGCTTTTGTCTGTTTTAATTTCTCCTGATACACTTACATATCCTGCAATAATTTTAATCATAAATCTGTGCTCCTAAAACTGTCTAATACTACTGTTTAACAAAAGAGGGGCAAACATAACCCCTCTTTTTTACTCTTGAATTTTGTATCAATTATGCTGATACTGCTTCTGCAACAATCCAACCATGAGCAACTTTTGGTGCTAATAATGGTTTAGATGTTAATTTAACTTCTGTTTTATCTGTTTGAATATCCGGAACGATTTTTGGAACTCTTCTACCTGCGTATGTATGAGTTAATCCGTCAGCATATTCTTTTTGAGTTACTGCACCATATACTGTTTGACCAATGTTCGGTGCTGTTACAATGACTTTTCCGTCAGTGATGTATGGAACAAGATTTCCTGCTGCATTTTTGTATTTTTCGTTATACATAATAACATTTAATACAAAACCATCTGCATTGACTTCACCAAGTTTTCTTGCACCTTCTCCTAATTCATCAGGAGCAATAAAGCCTAATTGATAGTTTTTAGTGTCTAACAATTTGATGAATTTTTCATTATTTCTTGCTGCTTTCATTGCTTTTGGTGTGAAGATAACATCAACTGCATTAACACCACCTTCTTGAAGTGCTGTACACATGTTGAATAAGTCAGTAATTATATCTGCTCCTGCTTGATTCCATTTTGTTTCAATTGAATAAGCATTTGGGTTTGAACCTTCATCATAAAATCTGATTTCATTTGTTTGAGTTTTATTTCCACCCATATTATATGTCATTTCAAGTTTTGATGTTTCAAATAATTCCCCTGCCATTTGTTCTTGACGGCGAGTTATTCTGTCGTCCAAATCAACCAAGTCTTCGGCTAAAAGTTTTTGTTCTCTAACTTCAGGTTTTTCTTGATGATATAATGCTTCACCAAATCCTTTATCTGTTAATTCTTCAACTTTTAAAATTTTCTTTAGTTCGATATTTGCAGGTTCAAATTCTTTTGTTTTATAACCTTCTCTATCAACAGCAACTCCGCCAATATGAGGAACTACGAACGGAGCAACTTCTCTGTTTCCGTCTTTAAATTCTATTAAAACTTTCTTTGTTATAAATTCTGCTGTTTCTGCTTCAGGGAAGTATCTTTTTGTTAAAAAAGATGTTGCCTTTGGCATTGTTTTTATTGCATCTAATAACACATCTGTATTGTAATATGCTGGTGTTGTCATTTTATTTGTCCTTTCTATTCATAAACTATCTATATAAACTTGCTCCTAAAACAGTTATATATACAAAGAAGAAAATCTATGCTATTGATTTCCCTAATAAAATATTCTTTGTTCTTAATACATCTCTGTCTGCTTCTGTCAAAGTATAACCTTCTTTAACGATTAAATGATTTTCGTTGAAATCACCTTTAACATAAGCAACTGCGTTTACATCTGCAGAAGTTGCATCTATATCTTCATTTAAGATACAGTCTGCTTTACCTGCATCATAGAAAATTACATAATCAGTTGCAGCAGGTGTATAAGTTGCATCTTTTACAGGTGTTACATCTGCTAAATTTATTTCGCCTGTTTCTGCTCCTGAAGCAACAACTTTTAAAGCATTTGCTGTACTGTTTGTTACTTTTACATAACCTGTTCCTGTTCCAAGAATAACCATTTTTCCGTTAGGACGTTTTGCAAGTAGAGTTCCTTTTTTCAATAAACCTTCTCCTGCTTCAACAGTTACACCTGTTTGTTTTGTTCCCATGTCATTTGAATTGATTAAGTTGTCAAATCCAACTGTTCCTCTTACGGCATCTAATCTTTTTGTCATAGTTTTTTCTCCTTATTTTTTGATTGATTGAAATATTTTTGTCATACTTTCTACTGCTGCATCTTTTTCGTTAATCGTTTCTACTTTTGGTGCTTCTGTTTTAACATCATTAACTTTTGAGTCAGCATTGTCTTTGTCTAAATTATTTAGATATTCTGTGTTTTTTACACCTTGTGCTTTCATTGCTTCAAATGCTAATTCTTTTGCATTCATTGTTTCTTCTGCTGAAAATTTTGCTTTGTTTAAAAGTTCTTTATCAGCAATAGAATTTTCAATTTGTTCAATTTCTTCAATTCTTTTTCTTTCTGAAAGAACTGCGTTTTTGATTTCTTCTTGAACGGAAGTTTTTTCTTCTGATTTAACACTTTCAATAAGTTGATTAGTTAATTCAGGAAACTTTTCTTTCAATTCTTCAACTGTCTTACACATAATCTCATTTTCCTTTCCTTTTTGTGTGCTTTTTCCATCTATATTTAAAACTGTTGCGACTTTATTACACATATCTGTAAATCTGTCAGCAATTCCCTTATTTTCTTGTGCAAGATTTTTTGTAAAATCTTCAGAAAAATATTTTGCATTGTGTTTTATGCCATTTACAATGACAGTTGAACCATTAGCACTCAACTTAAATTCAACAGACTTTTCTTTTTCGTACAGTTCATCAGCAAAACCATATTCAACGGCTTCATTGTCAACCAACCAAGTTGTGTTATTCATCAATTCTTCTATTTCTTCTTTGCTTTTCAATGTGTTTTTAGAAGAATAAACACTTATTGCTGATTTTGTTACTGTATCAAATCTTTTATTGATTTCATTGAGTTCTTGCTTATTGTAATAGCCAAGTAATAAACAAGAAGGCGGGTGTACCATAAGGACTGAACCTGTACACATTTTTAATTTACCTGCCATAGCAATTATTGATGCAGCAGATGCAGCCAAACCATCAACTATGATATTAACCTCGCATTTTAATTGTTTGATTTTGTTATATATTGCTAATCCTGCATAATAATCACCACCGACAGAATTGATATAAAAATCAATACGGTCTTTGTTTTCGATTTTTGCTAATTCTTCTTTAAATGTTGGTAAGTCTATAAAATCACCTTCGATTTTTTCATCAGTCCACCAATTTCGGGGAGTACTACTTAAAACCTCTCCATATAAAAGCATTTCTGCTGTGTTTCCGTTATCTTTTACTTGAATTGTCATTTGTTATTTCCTCTTTATCGTCTTCTTCCTCTTTTATGTCCGTTTTTGTTGCCTGAAATATTGAGTTTTCAAGTTCCAACTGCGAAACATTTTCATCAAAAGAACCGCCATTTAATCTGATAGTTGCTTCTTTTCTCGTTGTAAATCCGTTTTCAACTTTTAATATTTCGGCTTGAACTTCTTTTATCGGATCTAATTGAGGTTGCATTGTTCCGTTCCATCTGCAATTCAAATATGCTTGACGGATTAACGGATTATCAAAATAACCCGGTGCAGATATATAATTTAGTGCAACAAGTTCATCAACGAATAATTCCCAAGTTGGCTGACAGAAATCCTCAACGAACCAAACTCTTCTGTTTGAGAACATCTTCCATGCTTCTTGAAGTGCTGCCCTCGATGCAGAGTAATTTGAATTGAATGCTTTTAAAATTACTTCTGCAGGTATTTCCAAAGATGCACCGATAAGTTTTGCAAGTGTCATCATAAACAAATCAAAACCTGAATTTGGGTGCTTTGGATCACCAAAAGAAATATTCTCTCCCGGAGCAAGTTGGTTAATCATACCCGGGCCCATTGTTAATTCATCTTCTTTTGGGTTATTGTTTTCGTTGTTTTCATCATCAGTCAAAACATTAGTTTCTTTTTCTGTCGTGATGAAAGCCGTGAAGAACGAATTAACAAGTGCTGCCATTAGTTCAGATTCGGTGTATCTTCTCATTTGTAATAATGGTTCGATAACCTGTGCTAAAAATGGAACACCTCTGTATTGTCCGCCACGTTCAATATCACAAACATGCAAAATATTCGGACTATTTGTTAATTCTCCGTAAGCAGGAATTCTTGTCCACTTTGTTTCTTGTGAATATAAAATAGTTTCTTTCGGATATTTATCACTAACATAATATGCAACTATTGAGCCGTTATTATCAACTTCAACTCCGTTAAATATTTCATTGCCATTATTTGCAATCCCGTCAGTAGTACATTTAAAATATTTACCATCTTTTAATTTTGTTGGTGTTGAAATTAAATCGGCTTCGATAACATCAAGTCTTAATGATATAGGATTTTGTTTTGTTCTTTTTGCTCTTTTAACAAGTGCAAAACTGTCACCACTCATTAAAGCACCCATAAGAGCAACTTTTTGAAGTCCGTAAAAGTTACTCATTCCTCTTATGTCGCAATTGGCTTTTTTCTTTGCCCATAAATCCCAATATCGGGTTACTTTTTTCCCCCACGCTTTTGCATCTTCAGAAGTCATTCCCAAAAATTCAAAATCAACTTGAGGGTTAGGGATTAAACCAACTCCGACAACATTTGTTGATGTTGTTTTTATTGCAGCAGTTCCTAAACCACCTGCCATATACAACATTCTTGAACGATTACGCAAATCATATAGATTATAATTTATATCAGAATTTGGAGAAGACGAGGTTGCGTTAAAACCTTTAAAGGATTTTTTAGTATGACTTGCTCCTGCTTCACCATAACCTGTCGTTCCACTATAACCTTCAATATATTTATTTTTTATTGTTTTTCTGTTTTTTTTCATTTTAATTGTCACCCGGAACAAATCTGTATGTTATCATCGGACTTTTGCCGTTTAATAATTTTTCCAATGCAGATATTTCTGCCTCAAGAGATTTAATCATATCTTGAACTGCTTTTAAGTCAGTGCTGTATCTTTGAACATTTCTTGAACCGATACCATAACTTTGAACACCACCTGTCAGCATTTCCAATTCTCTTGATTTATATGCTTCAAGTCGCACTTTCTTTTGTTCTATTTTTGTTCTTATTTCTGCTGTGTCCATTAACTTCACCATTCTTCTGTAAATGATCTTGTTGTTCGTAAACCACGTTTTACAGGTTTAACTTTTGTTTGTTTTATTTCGACAACTCCGTTATTCTGCATTGATACTTCACGCAGTCTTTTTTCTATTGCATCATAATTTGGTTTTAAAACTTTTTCTGCTGCTTTTGCGTAATTATGACAGTCTAAAGGTTCATTCCGTCTGTGTCCGGGTAATTTTTCCCAAACCCATTTAGCACCTTTCCACACTGGGTGTTCAGATAACAAACCATTAAAATATTTATCACTGCAACCTGCTTCAGGTCTTATAGGAAAGTGAACATAATTTGCACCGGGTGTTTGTGTTTTAAGGCTCGACATAATTTGTGCTTTACCTGCATCAACACCGATTATGTATAAATAAGTTTCAACAACTCTGTTGCCGTAATCAACTTTAACCTTGCTCGGCAAATTAACATAAGGATATTCGCCACCTTTACCTTTTATCGCAAATACATGTTTTGCACGTCTGATTAAGGTTTCGGTGTAAACATCTTTAGTGTAGTGTCCGCCACTATCAACAAATGATAGTGAAACTTTTAAACCTTTGCCGTTTCTAAACTTAAATATTCTGTCGAATATTCTGTCGTCAAGTTGTTGCCAAGTTTCTTTTTCGTTCGGCTTGCCTAAAATCTGTCCGTATTCGATAACAAATTCTTCATTAAATCGTGTATGACCTAATATTTCATACTCAAATCTGTCGTCTTGGGTATCAATTCCGGCTGTTAAACAAAGAACTCCGTCAGGTAATTCTGCTCCGTAATCTTCTCTGCGGTTCAAATATTCATCATCTGTTCCGATGTCTCCTCTGTCTTCCCATAATTCACCAAGAATTGTATTTGTGAAGGCTTGAAGTTTTATTGGATCGTTTTTTGCCTGCAAAAATGCAAGACAGATATTTGACCAGTCAGCAAAACCGTTTGCAAATCCTTTTATCCAAAAAGAAACAACACCTTCTTTGAATGCATCTGGATTTTGATGAAACCATTTTTGAGGTTGTTTTTTCATCACCTTTTCAGGAGATATAACACCACAAGACGGACAGGCCCATCCTTTAACATCAACTTTGTATGTCGGTTCTTTTTTGTTTTCAGATATTGTTTTTGTGTATGTAAAACGAATATCTTTAAATAATACTTCGTGCCATTCGCCGCATTGAGGACATTTGTGCAACCATATTGCCTGTGTGCCCTCTTCGTATGATGCAACAATAGCACTATCACCTTTAATTGTCGGTGAAGAAACTTCTACATTTTTTGCTTCTTTTCTAAATGTAACTTGTCTTGCTTTAACAAGTTCCCAAGTATTACCTTCATTTTTAATATTCTTTTTGTGTCTGTCTCTTTCATCACCAAATACGGCTTTGACAGGTGTACTTGCTAAATCACCTGCGGATTGTGTACCAACCATTATTAACATACCGCCGGGGAATTCTTTTTCCAAAACGGTATTATTTACTTTAGCCGTGCTTTTTAATTTACGAATTTTTTTCTTTAAACACTTCGTATTCTTTAAAAGAGGTGTTATTCTTAATTTTGAAAACTTTTTGACTTGTCCTAATGTCGGTTCAACTAACATCATTACACAAGGATCATTATCTATTGTGTAACCAATGCAGTTCAATATCATTTCAGATTTGCCGGCTTGAGAGCAAGCAACAAGAATTATTCTGTTAATCCTGTGATCCGAATATGCATCCATCGGTTCAACAAGATATGGTGTTCTTTCATTTCGCCACGGGCCCGCTTCTGCATTATCCGTTAAAATTCTGTTTTCTTTTGCCCATTGTGATACTGAAATTTGTTTTGGCGGATCAAATAATGCCAAACTTTGAGAAAGACATTTATTAAGTCTGATAATTGCTGCATTATTATCATCACTAATATTCTTCGTCTTCATCTTCGCCATTTACATCTCTTTTATTTCTTTCTTTTAATCTCTCTTTGTAGGCTTTTGGATCGTATTTATGATTTTTTAATTGTTCAAGAATAACAATTATTTCATCTTTTAAAATTTTATGGATTTCTCGGCTGTCTGATATGTCCGTCAGGTCTTCTGACAGTCTGCTTGGTAATGCTAAAAGCATTGCACGAATTGTCAGAACTAAATCATCAGTCATATATCTGACGTCTTCTGACCTGTGCATATTACCTTCAATCTCTGCGAGTTGAAGTCTTGCTGTTTTTATTTTGATTTGTTTAAGTTCAACATCTGCATCAAGTTTTGAACCCTCTTTTTCAAGGTTTCCGAGTTTTGCAGATTTACCTTTTAATTGGTCTTGTAAATATTGAACATATGCTTTTACACTTTTTTGAATATCGTAAGTAAAAGGTTTTTTATTTCCTATTGCTTCAAATATTTTTTCTTCTCTGTCTTCATCATTTTGAGAATAGGTTATTTGCTGAATTCTTCTCTCTGTTATATTAAAGAGCCCTGCCAAATCGGCAGAGCCCACATATTTATTTATTGTCGCTGTTAAATCAACTTGTGTCGTCATAATTTTTTATGATTAATTCTTTATATTCGGTTATAATTGCTTTTCTGCCATTTATTCCGTTTCTTCTCGATACAGGGATAATATCGAAGTCTTTGTATAGTTTTCTGATTTTTTCGGAATCATCATAAGAAAGAATAAACTTTCCTTTAATGTTCGACAGAATTTCTTTTAATTCTTCATGTTTAAACTTTGCAGTTGAACAGGTTTTATATCCTGTTCCTTTTGAATATGGTGGATCGCAATAGAAAAACGAATACTCATTATCATATTTTGGTATAAGTTCATCAAAACTCAAATTTTCAATAAAAACTTTATCTAATCTTTTTGAAATTTCTCTTATTCTGATTAAAAGGTTTTCACAAGATTTTGCACCACTATCACCTTTTAAAGCAGTTCCGTAAGTTGAACCTTTACCACCGAACGAATGATGCAGCAGATAAATAAATTTTGCAGCATCTTGAATTTCAGTTCAACTGCTTGAAGTAAGATAATCAGCAAATTGTTTTCTTGAATTCAAAGAAAATTCTAACTCTTTTATAAGTGCTTCCGGATGAAATTTTACTATTTTAAAAAGGTTTGTTAATCTGTTGTCTAAATCGTTATAAACTTCAAGTTTTGCATGTTTGTCTTTTCCGAATAACACCCAAGCACCACCGCCAAAAGGCTCAATATATGATTTTATGCTGTCATACGGTATTAATTCAATAATTGTTTTTCTTAATAATCTTTTTCCGCCAACCCAAGTAATTAAGTGATCTGCAATATTTTTATTACTCATTTGATAAAATCCTCCTTTTAAAGTGTTTAAATTTTGCACACCTTACGATACGATATATATCGCAGGTGTTCATTGGAGGTTTCAATGAGTAATGAATTAAATAATGGCAGTTATTTAGTTCATCAAGGCTTTTTTCAAAAGTCTTGCCTGTTTTTTTTAAAGAAAGAGGCAAGTCTTTTAATCTTACCTCACATAATTCTATTAGTGTTCATTCTAAATATTTTTACTTCAGGTTTGAATCGGTCTCTTTCGACTTCGTTAAAATCTAAAATTTTAAATGACGGCTGTTTATTAACCATTCCAATTGAATACAACCAATTCATATCGTTATAAGTTCCATTCTTTGGCTGTTTTAATCCGTCTTCGTAACCGGAAGATGACCACTTTTTAATAAATTTGTCAGCCTGTCCTTTTTTTGAATATCTTTCAATTAACTTACCATCAACTATTCTTCTTTGGCTCAATAATGCTTTTTTCTTTCCGCATTTAGGACATCTGACAATTTCAATATATCTGTTTTCGTACTTTTCTGTATCCGGAAGAAGTCTTTTTTCATCGGCTGGATGATATATGCCACAACAGAATATGCTCATAAATAACTCCTTAAGATACAGTTAGACAAATTTAAGACAGCGACTCCAGTTCTATTACTGCTATTTACTTGCAAACCTTATTCAAAGGTGATACTTGGACAACTGCTTATAACTTTATCATTATAACTTTTTTCAATGTCCTTTTTCGGACATCTTTTGTTTTTGAGCAGTTTTGTCTTTTCCCCTATTTTGTGTTTTTTTCGATAATATCAATATTTTTGCCGTATTTATAACACAATTCTTTTGAGTTTTTTGCTTCAAATTTTCTATTAAGTTTCTTTACAATTCTTGAAATATGTCGTTCCGTATAGTTTAAATTGTTCGCAATTTCTGCATTTGACTGACCTGCAGATAAACCATTTAATACAACTATCTCCTCTTTTGTCAAATTCAATTTTGTTCCTCCTCAATTAAGACTAAATAAACACTGTATCTTCACAAACTTGATTATTGTCTGTTATTTTGCAAGTCATATCTTCTGTTACTTTAACTTTTACAAAAGCCGATTTGCTATCAAATAAAAATGCACTTTTATAATCTTCGCAAATTAAATATTTACCATCGAAAATAAATTTTTGTTGGTTTGGTGATATTATTGTGCAACCCTTATTTAAAGTATGAATATATGCTTTTTTATCAATATGATTTGGTAATATATCAGCATATTGAGAATATTCTTCAATAAAATTTTTGTAGATGTCTGTATAATTTTTCCTTAACTGATATAAAAATTCAGGAATTTGTTTTTCCTGATATGATTTTATGACTTTGGGTTCAAATACATAATAAGGTTTAAATGAACATATTTGATTTAAAAATTCATTATTAAATTTATCAGCAGGAATAAATTCTTGAATTGTGCCCTTTAAAAATGAAGGATCTGTTATTTGATGTTTTTCTTTGTCATAAGAAACACAGGCAAGGTGCAACCAAAAATCTTCCCCAACTTTTCCAACGCATTTTCCAGAAGAAACATCTTTTATTTTTGCATATAATTCATCATTTTTATATTTATTTCTAAATTCAGAATATCTACTTGCTCGGCTTGTATATCCTTTAATTATTTCTTTTTTACCATATTTACAAGTGGCATTTTTTAATAAGCAAGAACCTTCTTTATAAAAATCACATTCATTGCATTTGTCACAGTAAATAATTTCAGCACTTAAAGGAGTTTCTTTTTTACTAAAAAAGCCTTTACCACCATATAAACTAACATTTATTTTTTCAATTTCGTTCATTCTTCACCTCTGTAATTAGTTTATAAGTTTTTATTTTGCTTTTTGTTCTGTGTTTTTCATAATAGGAAGAATCAATAATGTCTTCGATATCAAAATTTAATGGATAATTATTCATTCTTCACCTCATTTATTCTGTTTAAGATAGTTTCTTTTATACACTTTAGACATTCACCATAATCATCACAACCACATTCTCGACTTTCACAAGTTATATCTTCTTTTAATTCTTTCTCTATTTCTTCAAGTGCATTATTATGTCTTTGTAATAATACAAGATTATGTGTATTAGCTTTTTGTATAGATATTAGCCTACTTTCAGTATCTTGTAGTTTATTCTCCACAGTATTTCTATTTATTATTAGATTTCCATTTTCTTCATTTAATTTAATAATCTTTTCTTTCAACTCCTCGTTTTCTTGTTTGAGTTGTTGTAGTTGCTCATTTTGTTCATAAATTGCTTTTACAAGGTCAATATCTTTGTACGGATTTAAACTATATCCTATTGTTGAACGGCTTTCATCTATTATTTCCGTAAAGTATTCTTTTATGTCTATTTCCATTATTTACTCCTTTATTAAAATTGCTTGAAAAACACTACAATAGTCATATTGTTCACTATCAACAAAGCCACAATTAGTAGAAGAAATTTTGAAACCTTGTTGAAGTTTTAAATTTACTTTATCAATAAATTCTTTTTTACTATTTGCTTCTATTACTGTTATTTCACTCATTATTCGCACTCCTAAATTAGTTCAAATTCTATGTCTAAAACGGCTTCATTTGTTTTTAAATCGGTGTTTATGCCGTTTTCTATTGCCGATACATTTTTAATAATTGCCTTTAATCTTCGATTTCTATCATTTTTTGCAGGATAACCACACGCAAAAACACAAACACAAGGCAATTTGCGATATAATAATCTTGAAGCCCAATAATCAGTATATAAACGATATTCGTGCGTTTTCTCACCGCTTTTTATTTTCTTAAACCATTCTTTTTTAAGGTTGAATGTTAGCATTTAATAACTCCTTTAATACTTTAATTTTCTTTTAATGCAAGTAAAAGCATTGTATTTGTTCCAAGACAAGTATAATTAGTCTTGAAGTATTTTTCTGCACCTTTTGCCATTTCTTCTGGAAACTCTTTTGCAATATCTTCTTTCTTTCTAATCCAACCTAACAACCTGCCTACTTCTACATTTAATGCTTTCATAAATTCTTTATTAAATCTGATGTGCATATTTCCATTTTTGTAACAGGTGTAGTCCATCAATAACGGTTGTTTTTGTGTTTTGTGATTAAATGTTTGATATACTTGTACCTTTTCTCCAAAATAACTTGGCTCTGGCTGATGGTCGCAAGGTGCAAAACCCAAATTTCTTGCAATTACAAAAATATCTTTCAATGTATTATTATCGTGGTAACTTCTTTCCAACTCACCACTCCAACCACATCTAAACGGAGAACTTGCAATAATTCTATAATCTAATATATAATTTTTTGCTTCTTCCTTATAATACCTGTAACTATCGTGGTTAAATAATTTCTGATTACTTTTATATGGTTTTACATTTTCCTCTGATGATAA
>CADCPD010000072.1 GCA_902803265.1 uncultured bacterium
AAATTCAATTATAATCATTTATATGATATGATATGATATGATGTGGTGGGTGTGGACTGAGTTTGAGCAATTTTTAATCTTTCTTTTCCTTACATGTACTGTAAGTGTAGTAAATGATAAAAAACATATTATTCAAATAAATTAGTGTCAAAGAAAGGAAAAATTCTATGAAAATTACAGCGACTCAAACATCTCCAAGTTTTCAAAAATTGTACATGCCAAGTAAAGAAGAAAATACCAAAAAAGTAGGTGCTTATTTTGCAAATGAAATTGAAAAAGCAAGACCAATACTTGAAAAATTGGCAGAAAAAACTGATGTTTTTGTTCAACCGCAAAAAACAAAATCGAATGATTATTTTGCTTTTTGCAAAGTAGGAGTAATGAAAGCTAGTGAAAGTTTCAAAGATAGATGGTCAAATTTTGGTAAACGTTGTGAAGAAACTATTAAACTGGTAAATCTTCCTATGTTTGATAAAATTGCAATTGAAAAGGGTGAAGATTTAAAACCAAGAAATACAAATCAAATAAGGTTAACTGAAATAGTTGAAAATCTTAAATCAGACTTAAAAGCACAAGAATAAAGCCAAAAAAAGAGGTATATTTTATGCCTCTTTTTTTTGTAAAAATTATAATGCAATTTTGTTATTATTCCGTTCTAAAGGAATAATGTTTGAAAGTTCTTTTTCAATTTTTCTTGATTGTTCAAGTAATTCAAGATTAGCCTGAAGTCTTAAAAAATAACCTCTTGAAAGTCCAAAATATTTAGTAAGTCTTAAATCGGTGTCTGCCGTAATTCCTCTTTGTCCTCTGACAATAGCATTTATTCTGTTAGACGGAACACCTATTGCCAAAGATAAAGCATTTTGAGAGATTTTTAAAGGTTCTAAAAACTCTTCAAAAAGCACTTCTCCGATATGAGGTATTGGAATTAACTGTTCCTTCATGATAAACTCCTTTATTAATATTATACACTACGTAGTACGTATAATCAACCCCTTTTATTAAATATTTTTAATGATAATCAACTATTTCAACATTAAAAGCATTGTTATCAACCCATTCAAAACAAATACGATATTGTTGGTTAATTCTTATGGAATATTGACCTAGTCTGTTGCCTGTGAGTTGTTCTAAATAGTTAGATGGAGGCACTGTTAGGTCGACAATATTTTCGGCAACATCAAGACTGTGTAACTTAATTAATGTTCTACGCTGAATATCTTGCGGTAATTTTTTAGAAAATATACCATTAAAAATTTTTTCAGTTTCCTTGCATTTAAATGATTTAATCATTGTTCAATATTATCATAGTTTTATAAATATCAAAAATTATTTTTTAAAAATTTGGACTATTAAAACAAAATTATTAAGAATTGTAAATATGAATTTTAAAATGGCTGAAACTCAAGTATAATCCTTTATATGATATGATATGATATGATGTGGTGGGGTGGGGACTGTGTTTTGGCAATTTTTAATCCTTCTTTTACTTTCATGTACTGTAAGTGTAGTAAGTTTAAAGAAAGGTAATAACAATGATTTATCCGGTATTGGGAGGCGGAAGATATTATAATCCAAATCCGACAAATTTAGCAGAAAAAGTAATAGAATCTTCAAGACATGCAGAAGAAATGGCAACAAAAGGTTATGATTCAAAACCAACACTTAATGCAGAAGTTAATATGATGCATTTGGCTTATCGTGGTCAATATGCAAAAAATAAGATACAAAATCAACAACAAGAAAAAACAACAGAAAAAGAACAAAATGCAGAAGTAACTAAAAAACAGGAAACAAAAGCTACTTTTGTATGGCCTCCGTTTTAAATAAAAGTTATTAACAAAACTTAACACAAGTGATTATTTAGGCAATTTTTATTTTTAGGGCGCTTTAACAGCATGTAAATTAAGAAATTAGGTAGTGTAGATATATATAGGAAGGTAAATAATATGACAATTCAAGCAATTTCAAACAAAACAGCAAATCCAAGTTTTACAGCAAGATTAAGAAATAACAATGAAACAACAAATATTGTACAAAGTATGGATTCAAACCAACTAAAATCTTTTAAATCTGCATTGAAAGATTTGGGTAAACATCACGAAAATGATGTATTTGAAATTAGAGAAACATATAAACCGGGTGAACATGAACTTGATTCACCTACACAAAAATGGGAACTTGTGAATGTTTTTAATCCAAAACAAAAAATAAACATGACACCAAGTTTTCATAATCAATTAATACCAAATATTATTGATACATTGAAAAACGTATCTAAAAAAGGTTCAGAAGAATATAACACAATGTTTAATTGTACAAAAGACGAATCAACAGAAAAAGAAATCTTTTCAATGATGGCATAATAGTTTAAAACAAAGGGAAATAAAATGACAATAAAACCAATATCAGCAGGTGCAGCAAGTCAGAATTTTACTGCAAAGTTAAGATATAATACTGATACGGCTGATATAATTTCCAGAATGAATAAGAAGCAACTGGGCGAAATGAAAACCACGTTGCAGGCTTTGGATAAAGTAAAAAAAGGTGAAGTTATAGAATATAAAAAATTCTACAGCCCTCAACCTTTGTCAAAAGCATCTCTTTCAATGGGGTTTGTTAACGCTAAAGATGAAACAAAAAATGTAAAAACACCTTGGTTTGCAAGTCCTGCTGAATTTATCGGTACTTTGAAAAAAATTGCAAATCCTGAATCAGAAGAACATGAACAAATTTTTGGAAAGAGAAATGATTTAAGAGATGAAGTTTTATCTATGCTTGGCGGTTATGAAAATAGACTAAACAAAGAAGCATAAATTTTTAAAGAAAGGAATTAGAAAAATGTCTGACAATACAATAAAAATTGGTGGAGTTAAATTTAATAAGGCTGATGTTAAATCGTCAGAAGTTATAGTAAAAGATGGAAAAAAGGTAAACAGCGTATTTTTACAAGATGGAACTCATTTGGAATTTCCTACTCAATCAGCGGAAAATAAATCTTCAGTAACTCAAGGAAATCATACATATTCTGTTCCTGCATATAAGCATGGTTTTAATACCAGAACAGGTAAAATGGAAATGTATTGGACAACAGAACAAAAAGAAGATCCTTCTGTAAAAGTAACACAATTAAATCGTATGACAGGTGCTAAAATTACTGGAACTGAAAATGAAGAGCATTATCATTTGAACGGTTGCACCAATTCAGAAGTTGATTTATCTCAAAACGACGGAAAACACGATATAGTTTATGAACATTCGTCTCATACAGGAAGTCTTTTTGGCGGAACAGACTGGGAACATGGCAATAATACCTTCAAACTCAGTAATTCTGATGTTGCGGATGTAGCAGGTGATGAATCTTCATTATTCTCCGGAAAACACAAACATTATAAAGGTGAAGGTGTTTTTAAGTCTGATGGTGGTAAATACTAGTGATATATACAAACAAAAAAGCGGTTCTTCTGAACCGCTTTTTTTATGCAGCTTTATTTGATGAATTTTTATTCTTATTTATATAATAAAGTGCGACAAAGAAAAGAACGATTATTATTGATACAACAACAATAACTATTTCCAAATACTGTTTTATCCATTCTCCAAAAAGCATTAAAACAATACTTACAATAAAAAATCTTCCTGCTCGTCCAAAGAAGCTTGCGATTGTAAATTTCCACCAGTTCATATTCAAAACGCCGCTTGCTATCGTAAATACTTTATATGGTATTGGTGTGAATCCGGCAAAAAATACCGCAATAGAGCCGTATTTATTATACATTTGTTCTACTTTTTCAAACTGTTCGGGATTTTTTCTGAATATCCAATTAAAAACAGGTCTCCCTCCGATTAAACCGATTAAAT
>CADCPD010000073.1 GCA_902803265.1 uncultured bacterium
TTGATTGAATATGAACAACACCTTGTAATACGTTCTTTTTTTCTTTTTTCTTTGTTGTCTTTGGTCTTGCCATTTTTTTATTCCTTTTTCCTAATTAATATCTTTATTTGTTCGCTATTTTAACTAACTACACTGTTTTCTTCTTAGTAATAGCTAAACCTTTTTTACCTCTACGAGTTCTTGCATTTGTTTTTGTTCTTTGACCTCTGCATGGTAAGTTCTTTTTATGTCTCATACCTCTGTAAGAACCGATTTCTTGAAGTCTCTTTATGTGCATTGAAACAGATCTTCTTAAATCCCCTTCAATTTCATAATTTGATAGTTCGTTTCTTAATAATTTGATATCATTTTCTGTCAAATCATCTGTTCTTAAATCAGGTGAGATACCTGTTGCTTTTAATATGTTTTCGCTTCTTTTTGGTCCGATACCATAAATATATGTTAAAGCGATAATCATTCTTTTGTTACGAGGTAAATCTACCCCTGCTAATCTTGCCATATTTCTTTCCTTTATCTTATTGTATTTTACTTTTCTTCTAATTTATTTATGTGAAATTAACCTTGTCTTTGTTTGTGTTTTGGATTTTCACAAATAATTGCTATTCTACCTTTTCTTTTGATACATTTGCATTTATCGCAAATCTTTTTTACTGAGCTTCTTACTTTCATTTTTCTTTTCCTTTATATTAATGTGTTATTTCAATCTAAATGTTATTCTGCCTCTGGTAAGATCATAAGGTGTCATTTCAACCTTTACCTTATCTCCCGGCAATATTTTTATGAAATTTTTTCTTATTTTACCTGAGATATGAGCCAATATTTCATGTTCATTTTCCAATTTCACACGAAACATTGCATTCGGCATTGATTCTATTATAGTTCCTTCTAATTCAATTACGTCTTTTGACACTATCTTTACCTTTGAGGAATACTCCTCAACCCTTTCATTTCTTTCGACTTCCTTTATAGTACTTGCTAAATTTTTATTTGCAAGCCTTTTAACCCTATTTTTTGAAGTTTTTTATCAAAATTTATTGTTTGTTTTTTTATAAAAACCAATGTTTAACCAAAACAAGGATATCTAAAAACCATAATATACAAAGATTTTAAGCATATTGATAAACTTTTGTAACAATTTTAATATGCATATAAATAATTAAACAAACATTTTATCGGAAAAACCATTTTCTACTTCACTCATTTTTATTTCAAGTTTTTGGATTAACAAACTTAACGCCGTCTCAACTACCAATAAACCTGCTTTTGGATACATTCCCAAAAGGTTTGGCTCTCCGAGTTTATCAAAAAATAAATTTTTAAATTCAGTTATTAAATCAAAAAATTTTTCATCAATTACTTCATTAGCCTCATGTAAATCAATATACAAAAGACCCATTTCCTCTTTCAGTTTTGAAATTTTTCTTTTCAAAAGAAGATTCTCCATTTCTTTTAAATGCAACAAAATATTATTATATTGCGCAAAAATATACTTCTTTTTATTCGGCAAAAAATCCGTAAAATATCTCATTGTTTGTTCATAACCAATTTGAAGAAGATGCTCTCTTTTTTCTTTTGATTGATTAAAATCAACAATTATAACTTCACCTGTATTTAATATTATATAGTCATATTTATCTTTTTTTCCGTAGCAATCAACAATAAAATCTGTTGCAATTGAAGTCACGCAACTATACACTGTATTTATAAAATCTATAGGATTTTTACCTTTTCCTGCATAATCACCTTCTAATCGGAACTCCAAAATTCTATTTTCTTTTGAATTTAATGTTTTTGACAATTTCCAAAGAGGCCAGCTTTTTTGCAAATCTCCATCCACCAATTCTGAATCATCCATTTTATATGGAGGCATTAAACCCGGCATTGTAGACGAAATTCTTATCGCTTTGGCTATTTCAAAATCAGGAGTTTCATATTTTGAAAATTCTTTACATTTAAAGTTTGTCAAATCAGTTGTTATAATTACTAAATCTCTGTTTAAATCTTTAAAAGTAACAGGTACGCTTTCGTCTTTTTTATAAACATCTCCGTAGTATTTTTTTTCTATTAAGTCTCTGAGCCAATCTAAAAATACTTCACCCTTTGAAAGTGCAAACTCCTTACCCAATCCAAAATGAATATCTTTAAATAAATCAAAATTTACATTTAAAAATAAATTTTTTAATTCTTCTACGTTATATCCAACTGCAATAAGCCCTGCAAAAATCGCACCAACAGAAGATCCTGCAAGAGAACCTATTTCCACTCCAACCTCTTCTAACGCTTTAATTGCCCCTAGGTATGCAACTCCCCTAATTGCACCTCCACCAAAAATTACGTCATATTTTAGGTTTGTTGTAACCATTATTATTTTTTCTTTCTAAAATTTACACCAGTATCAAAAATTGAATTTTCGTAATATGTAAAATTCATTGTTGGTTGTTCATAGTTGTCTTTTTTTAACTTGTCATTCACAAATACGGTAAATCTATTACCTTTATATGCTTCATGCCAATTTTGCATTTCTTTCAACTTATCTATAATAGGGTATTCGTTTTCTAAAATCATTACGTCAGGAGGGTACTTTTTCAAGACTTCATCCCATCCATCTAATACTAAATGGAATCTTCTTAGAAGAGGGACCATTTCATCGTAATATACTTCTTCATATCTTCCATCCATAAATATTAAATTATTTGGATATAATTTGTACGAAACATAACTGCCTAACCCCAAATTAACCAAAATATTACCTTTAAGATCATTGACTTTTACAAACTCAGTTTCCAAAACAGGAAACACAAAGCTTACTCTTGGTCTATAATCCGCAACTCTTAACAATGAAAAGCAGAATAAACCTAAAAAGGTATAAATTATTAAATTTTTCCATTTTGTTAATGAAAAATCTTTTATAAATGCGTAAAAATCTACATAAGCAAACGCAACAGCAATTATAACAAAGAATCTTATCAATTTTAAATGTTGTATAGCCAAAATGGTTGTAATTAAAATTAATAAAAATTTTGTTTTATCAGCTCTTGCATAGCTAAAGCCTTCTTTGAAAACTTTTACACATTCCAAGCCCAAAATAAAGAACATAAAATATTTAAATGCAAAATATGAATACATATGATATGGAGAGAAAATACCCCACCATTCAACTATATCCGCTCTTTTCATTGTATTTGCCATAAGCAAAAATTTCAAATATTTAGCGCCATATGGATTTATTAACATTAACGGAATCGATACAAGAAGTGTAATCAAATACGGTTTAAACTCTTTTTTATTTAAAGCTTCACCTATTGCATAAACAAGAATCAAACCTAAACCAGCAACAACGCCACCATGAATATTGTTCCACAAAATTATTAATATCGGTAAAATCGCCAATACCTTATAATTTTGTTTTACTCTTACATATTCCAAAATATACAAGAACATAGCAAAGAACATAAACGTAAACATATGACATCTTACAGGATAAAAGAATACATCTTGCATTACGTATATTGCAAAGAAATAAAACACTATATTGTACTTTGAAATCTCTTTTGGAACATTTAGTTCAATAACTTTAAATGCAAAGTAAAATATCAAAAATGTTAATATTGATTGAAGCCAAATTATACCAGCAGCACCAAATAAGTGCTGAAAAGCATATATAATTACACTTGCACCCCATTCATGATCTATCCACTCATGTGTCGGAGTATATGATAAAAAGTCTCTTGTTAAAACATGACCTGTCTCAATAACTGATTGTCCAACAATCAATCTTGCCCATAAATCATAATCATATCCAAGAGCATGCGATGCAAAACTTAAACATATTAGAAATAAAAATATATAAAATATTAAATTCTTGACCAATTGCATATAGCCATTATAACATCGTTTTTATTTAACCGCAATAATACATTCATAAATTCTGTCAATTTTTTCCTTCATTTCAAATACTTGCTCTTTTAGGTCCTTTACACTATTTAACGTTGCAAATTTTTCTTCAACATCATCTATAATTTCACGATGTTTTTTCTCTAGCTGTTCAGGAGTAACAACTACTCGCTGTTGGATTAAAAATACCATTATAACGACTATTAATGGTGCATATTGAATAAATGTTTCCATAATATCTCCCTATTTATAAAGTTATCGGCCAATAATATTCCACAAGATATGATGCAGCATCAAAAGGATGCATTAAAAATTTCAGTTCTTTTGCATGTTTTATTTGTTGAAAAGTTGGAATATCTATTCTTGAAGAGCCCTCTTGATATTTTAAGTTATAAATGTTATACAGAAGTTTTTCACATTTTTTATCTATAAAGACACTTACTTCGCCGTCAGTTGATCGAACTTTTGAATTAAACGCCATAACTCTGTTTTTAATAGGAGGATTAAAAGCTCTGATTTTAACATCCGCTTCATATCCAAATTTTGCTAAAGTTTTTTTCATAATAACGTAATTTGTAAATTCACTGGTACAACTTCTGTTATCCCCTGATGCATCTCCGTTTATTATTATTTTTCCCTTATGATTCGGATATCTGTTTACAAATTCTTCGCAAGCCCTCTCCGTTGTAGTATTTTCCATTACTATTTCATCAAAGAAAAAGACTTTATCCTCACTCTTATGCGCAAGTATCCAGCTCATAGGATCAACATTAAAATCACATGTTATGTGTAAATCTAAGTCCTGCTGATATTTTATTTCTCTTACATTATCTTCTCTAAAGCCCTTTACAACAAGCCCTGAATCATAATCTCCTGTTTGTGCTAATACATAAATATTATAATATTTTTCATCATATAATTTTTTTAATTCATCACAAAAACCTTCCGGCAGATAAATATTTTGATGTGTAGGCGCAGAAATTAATCGATAATTTGGCATTGGATTATCTACAAATGTATTATAGACCCAGCCTTTATTTAATTCAGGATTTGTATGTCCGAATATTCGGTACTGAAAGTTTTTCCATTCTTTTTTTTGAGTTTGTCTTAATCTTGCAAGAAGCATTTTAAAAGTCGAAAAAGGAACATCTGACATTTCTTCAATTTCTACAAAGCCCAAATTTAAAGACTTTAATTTATCCGGTTCGTCAAAATGTCTGAACAAAATTTCCGAACCGTTTTTAAAAGTTAAGCTTTGGGTTGAACTTGACCATTCATAATCAACTCCGGCAACAAATCCCATATTTTCTAAATGTTCAAAATAAGACTGCAATGTTGTATCTCTCACCAATGTATAAGTTTGAGCACCACAAAGTCCTCTTATACCTTCAAATTTTAAACACAACAATATTCCGAGTAACGAACCCGCGAAAGTTTTACCTGAACCAAAACCTCCCTGATATACAGCAACATCAATACTGTAATCGTGAGGAATTTCTAAAAATTCCCGCTGTGATTTTAATAATTTATATCCCATTTTCTCCACCCTTGCGAAAGGATTTATTTGAATAAATCCTTTCGCAAATTTTACTTTTATCCCTCATTTGTTAAAAAATTATTTGAATTTTCTATTCCGTATTGTTCAAGAGCATATTTAAAACACTCTATCCAATTAATCTGCTGAGCTAATGTCGGAATTTCAGCAAAAGATTTTACAACTTCAAACAATTCTTTTAGTCTTAATTTTCTCTCCATAGTGGCTTTTCTGTCACCGTAACGATAGATATAATCCGCACCTCTTATGGAATCATCTATTTCCAAGAAAATATACTTTCCGCCATCATTTATACAAATAGTTTCTTTTCCTAGTTTAAAGTTTGATATTATTTCCGCTGTTTTTTCTACCATTGGAATAATAATTTTTCTGCTTATAGCATCAAGCATCATATTTAATCTTGCAGACTGACCGCTTACGGAATAAGTTATTTCTGTAGCAGTTCTTGATTGTGATTGAATATTTCCCGCCATATTTTTGAAAATACCTGTTGCACTTTCTATTGTGGTTTTAAAGTAATTTAAGAAATCCCAACCGTTTAATGCTTTATCAAAACTCAACGGAATAGGGGCTTGTGGCATCAAAGCAGAATCATATTCGATAATTTTACCAGGTCTAACTTCCTGCTCACCTTTAAAACATCCTTTCGGTGCAAGATATGGCGGATTCATCATCAAAGAAAGCGCATCCAGCTGCTTATTCATTATTGTTGAAGATATATTGTTCAATATAATTGCAACTCTTAGCGGAGAAAGTCCTCGTTGTGTTGCAGGAGACTCAATTATATTTGCGTGAATAAACGGATTTATAATAAAAGGATTTGCCTCAAATCTTATAATTTCCTTTCTTCCCGCAACAACTATTAACCAATTTTTTAAAATTTCTCCATTTTCAAACTCAATATCTCCCCAATATTCCAATATTTCTAATTTATTTCCGTCTGTACTTTTATCGGTATCTTTAAACTTTTTATTGGTTAAAATTTGTTTTAAATTCTCAAGTTTTTCTTCGGTTAAAAAATTGTTTAATGTGTTGTTTTTTATTTCATCAAGAGATGAATATGTACGATAAATCTTTGCACAATTATCCCAATTGTCTTTATTATGAACATCAAAAACAAAATCTTCAGGTTTTATATATTTAACTTTTGCATTATCGTAAACGACTTTATTTTCAACAACAAACTTCTCATCATCAAACGACACTATTTCTTCTTCAAGTGTTTTTGCCCGTCTTATATTTTTAACCTTTGTTTCCCAACCGACGAAAAGTGTACATTCCCCTGTTTCTACAACCGAATCTATTATTTTTTCAAGCTCATTTTCAATATTCATCTGCTCAAAAGTGTTTACCAACATTGCTTTTTGTCTATTTGCAAGCATTTGAGTTTCCGGTGTTACACCTGATACATCAAACATTCCATCAGCGTGAGAATATAAATTTTCACTAATATGCGCTTTTAAAGTTTGAGCTAACTCATATATATCCGGTAATTCTAATTTTGTATTCCAATCATTTACATTCGGAAGTTTTTTAGAATAAATTGCATCTCTTACAATTCTTATATCTGATAATTGTAATGATCTGGCCGATTCAAATTCGTCATACTTGTTTGAAATCTCTTTTATGAGATAAATATTTTGTTTCTCATCTGTACTTGTCGTTAAATCAAATTTTTCTATTTGCATTTTTCTCTCCTTATAACTGAATATATTTCTACATCTTGAAGTTGTTTATTTTTTATTGTCTCGCCCTTTAAAAGAGCTTCTTTTTTAAAGCCTAAATACCTTAATAAACCTTTCACCGCAACATTTTCTTTAAAAACGGCTGCTTTAATTTTTTGAAATTTATATTTTTTAAAGCAATATTTTATAAATTTTTTGGCAGCTTCTCTTACGGGACTTCCCCAATATTTTCTGCAAAAACAAGTATTTATTTCTGCAGAATGAAACTTATTTTTACTGCCAATAAAATTGTCAAAATATACAAAACCCATAAAATCATTCGTTTCGGAATCTACAATTACCCAAAAAAATCTTCCTGAATTTTCTATTAATTTAAATAGAGCCTCTACCAAATCTATATCTTCAAAATAATCATCGAAAATAAATCTTTCATACTTGGTCATAAGCTTAAGAATATCCGGTAAAAAATGAAGGTTTCGATATTCATTAATATTTTTGTTAATTATTACTTTCGCAAATTTAATCATTTATTGACTTTTTTCCTTTCTTAAACTTATAATCAAAGACAAATAACAGGAGCTTTTATGAATTCAGAAGATTTAATTATCGAACAGTATAATATTTACTCTCAACACAAAGAAAAGTTTGTCGACAGAAGTTTTTCAACCAATAAATTTTATAATGTACTCGTTATCGTACTTTTTCTATTGATTTTTTTATTGAAAGATTATGCTATTTGTAAAATATTTACCGCCGGTGCAATTTTTTCACTTATAGGAATTTTAGTTAGTATTTTATGGTGGTTGAATATTGATGCATATAATTTTCTGATTAAAATCAAAATATCTAAATCTCTTGAAGAAATAGAAAAACAACTTCCGGTTCAACCATACACCATGGAATTTGCAGCTATCAAAAACTCTAAAAGAAAAAGACAAAGATTCTATTTTGCTGATATTCAAAAAGTTTTTGCAATAATGTCTCTTTTACTATTTATCTCTTTGTTGTTTGCAACTTTAATTCCTGCATTTATTTAGTCAACTAAAGCTCAAGGCTTTCAAATTTCACAAAAAGTGTATCCGTTGAAAAGATGTCAGTTTCTTTTCTCTTAAACTTTTCACGAACATCATTTTGCATACCTAAAAGAGCTTCGGCTTGAAGTCCGTTTATTAACGTTTCTACTTGCGTTTCTTTATTAAAAACTCTGAATACGGATTTTTTAGTAAAAATTTTTTCAACAGGAACATCTTTTATGTTTTTGATAAGAATTTTTGATTGTCTGCCAACACGTTTATTAAAAGCATTTTTAAGTTCTTCCTGCATTTTTATACGTATTAATTCATCTATTGATTTATTTTTCAATAATATTTCTTCGGTCATTTTTTCAGTTTTTTTCATTGTTTCTCCTTTAAATTTTTTCATCATCAAGATTACTTATGGTAATAATTTTTGTAGAAAAGCCTTCTTGAACTTCTTTTGAATTAAATCCCAAATATTTGCAAAGACTTTCCAACGCTTTTAAAGCTGCAGAGGTATCTCTTAATTTTTTCTTTCCTGTCGGAACACCATCTTTATCCAAAACATCTTCCTCCTGCAAAGAAAATTCAGCTATTTGCAATAATTTTTGAACAACATAACCTTTGTGTACCATCAAAGAATTTATTTGATTTTGTAATTGAACTCTTATTGCTTCAATTATTTTTTTATTGCTCAACATTTTATTTGCAAAATCTTTTAGATTTTTTTGTTTATAACCTGCCTTTTTCAAGGAAGATTCTGCATCTAGCGTTTTTATATATTCAGTTATAAATACTTTTTGCTGCTGTGTTAAATTCATAATGTTAAGATTTTGTAATATATTTGCCCCATAAAAAATAAAAAGTTATTATAATTATGCTATTTATATTTCGGCTAGTGTAAAATCTACCGGTTGAGTTTTTCAGCCGGTTTCTTTTTTGCTTATTTTTTAAAATTCTCCCTTTATTTTAATCGTCGGAATTTGCGATGCTGATGTTAATAATTTTGAACGCAAAGTTGCAAGAGCCTTATTATACATTGCATTCCAGTAATTAAATTTAGGATATTCTAAATTTGCTTTCATCTTCATACAAGCGCCATACACTAACAACGGTTCTGCAAACGGATCCGGTATTATAGTTTCATCAGTTGCAACTGTCATTTGCATTTTTTCTTCTAAATTTGAATTTTTTACAAAATTATTAGTGTAATAAACTATATTTATTTCTTTTTGTGTATCAAAAACAGGCATCAACAACATATCATTTAAAATTGAGTATGTTTTGTCTTTTGTTTTATCAAACAAAAATTGCTCATAGTCTTCACTAAATTCATATTTTGAATCATCTACAGATAAAGTTTTTATTCTTCCGTTAATTGTATTTTTTATTTCGCCAGTATTGGAAGGAAGAGTTATAGTAGCTTTTCTCAACAAAAAATTCCAATCATCAAAAGTACAAATTTCGGCATTTACTATATTCAAAATATTTTTTATTTTAAGATGATCATTTTTTATTAATTCATTAAAAGCATTAACTTTTTTATAATTTAGTTCGACCAAGCATTTATTAATTAAATCAAAATATTGCATAATATACCTTTCCATATATAATTCTCATCCTCAGGCTGTATAAGAAAGTATTTAAAACTTTCTCATACAACCCTAACTGGAGGAGTATTAACGAATTAAACCTTGTCTTAATTGTTCCATTATTAGTTTTTCGTTTTTATTAAATTCAGAAGATGACATTTTTCCTATTTGTTCTCTGGTAAAAACAATTTGCTTATTAGACGTATCTTTCGCGTTTTGAGCGTTAGCAGAAAGTCTGCTCTTTGCCTCATTATTTGTCTGTTTAAGTTTTGCTTCATATTCGGCTTGTTTTATATATCTTTTTACTGCTGATTGTTCTATTTTCTCAATAAGATTTGATATATGCTCAAGCTCTTGCTTATCAAACTCAAGGATTCCTGATTTTATGTAATTAAAGACATCTAAGCGTCCTTCTTGATTAAAGAAATCAGGTTTTTCTTTCTCAAACTCAATAATAGCCTGTTTTTTATCAAATTGGTTTTCTTCTTGAATTTTATTTTGAACATCTTTGGTATCATTGGGCTTTAAATCAACTTGTTGTAACTCATCGTAGCCTTTTTTTATTATTTGTTGAATTAAACTTTCCCCTTGTTTTGGATTTAAAACCCCTGATTTTAAAAGCATTTCCACTTTAGAAACATCTTCTTTTGCCTGACGTTCAATTTCTTGAATTTTTTGTGCAATTTGATTGAAAGATTTATCTTCTTGCTTGTTTAAACTTTCATCTTTGCTATTACATTTAAGAATTTCTTTTTCTCTATCATCATCCGATGAAATTTTATTATTTACTGCATCATTTTCTTTTATAAAAATTGCAGATTCATTATTTTGTATTTCCGGCATAATTTACCTTTCTTATTCGTATTGAACTATTTTCATATATGCAACGGCTTGTTCAACAGTTCTATCAATAAATTTTGATAAAATAATGACAAGTATTGACTTAAAAGGTTGAGCTACTGGGATTTTAGACACAACAAATTCAATAGCCTTTGTTTTCTTTTCTTTTCCCGTTGCTGTTTTCAATTCATTTTCTACCATTCTTACCGCCGTATAGGCAGCTTCTTTTATTGTTTCTTTGATATTTTTGAACATAAATTTACACCTCTGTTATTAAATTAGCCGTTACCGGTTGTTTCGCCATCACCACCTTCGGTAGTTGCTCCTCCCTCAGTAGTTTCTGTTTCTGTAGTAGTAGTATTATTACCGCTTTCTGAAGTAGACCCGCTTTCTGTAGAACCCCCACCGGCATTTTCTGTTGGTGCAACATAACTTGGATCAGCTACAACCATTTTAGCTAAAGCTTTCGGAACAACTGTTTTGGCACCGTATAAATACAAACCTCTAACCAAATCAGAGAAAGAATCTTTATCTCTTAAACTTTCTATTTTTGATAATTGAGATGCAAAAGTAATGGCATCATTAGTACCGGCAAGAACATAGAATTTACCTGATGTTGCAGTTAAATTTGTACTTACAAGCACATCCATGCCTGCAATTCTTCCAATTGAGCCTTCTCTCAATGTTTCATCCGCAACATTATGAGCTCCGATAAATTCTGTTGATTGTAATAAATAAGATTCAATAACAGGATTTATAACAACCCAAGGTTTTTTATTACCTGAAACTGCATCAGAATTTTTAAGAGCAAGTGCTAATTCTACAAAATAAGAATAAATTGTTGATTTATTTAAAGATACAGGAGAAGCATCACTTCCTACGATATTACCTTCAGCAACATTTGCATGCATACCTAAAAGGTAAGAATCTTGTACTTCTTCAATTGCTTTTTTAGCTTTTTCCAAATGTGCATCCATAATAGATGTATTTGACTGAGCTTGAGCAACATCGTTAATTTTGAATGCAAAATATTTCTTTTGGTCAATAACCAAACTTTGAGAAGATGGCGAAAGTTCACTATAAGATAAATTATCTGACCCTAACGTTGAAATGGTAACATCTGCAGGAGAAATAATTTTTACCTTATCCCCTTGATTTTTAATTTCACCCTCATAATTTCTGTTTACACATTGGAGCATAACACAGTTTTTTTCAAGCATAGTGTTTAATTTTTGGCTCCAAATTTCCGGAATAAAAGCTGAATAAGCATTTGTTTGTTCTGTCATTGTTTGTTTCCTTTCTTGTTTTAACTACCTACAAACCCCAGAGAATATTTACTCTGTATAAATTTCTTTAAATTCAATACCAATAATTGCAGCAGAATCACCAATTTCATTACCTTCAACACAAAGTTGGACAGCATAATTTGCTTCTGAAATTTCTGCTTTATACATCGTATCCGCACTAACTGCCCATAGTGATATATTGTCATCAGAATTCCAAATATCATTTAAGGATTTGTATTCATCAGACCAATGCAAATTACTAAAATTAGTGGAATATATCTGTTCTACATCATCCCTGTTTTCACTATCAAAATTTTTATAAACGGAAAACGTAAAATTATTTTCGTAAGTTTCATCAAGAATAAAATAAAATTCATCTATAGATTTTCTTACGCTTGGATTCCCGAGAGAAAGAAAAGGCGATTTCCACATAAATTCAATAGGTTCACCGTCAAAAGTTATACCAAAATCTTCTATATAAACCTTACCTCTATTGTCTGCCGTTAAGATTTTATTATTGTATATACACGCCGTTGTTATATTTTGAGGGACAACTCTTTTAAACCAAGCTTTGTTAACATAATCATTTATCCAAATTGTATGAAAATAAGTATCATTTAAATATGGAATAAAATACCATATTTGATTTTTTTGCTCATAATGAAGCGCAAAAACTTCATTTAATCTATCCTTATCGAATTTATCAAATTCAGCTTTGATTTTACGAGTAATTTCCTCTCCAATCATAATTTGGTTTAACGTGCCCACTTCAAGAGGATAAATACCATCTGTTAAAAAATATTGTTTATTATTAACATTAACTACACAATCATTAGAGTATGTTCCTTTATCAGCAAAAGGAATAATGGCAAAATCATCAGGATTACTGCCTGATAAAAGATAAACCGCTTTTTCTTTATAAATAGCAAGATAATCTTTGTAAGATTTTAACGCCAAAATTTCATCCGCATCAGTATAAAAATTACTTATGTAACCGGCATCATTTGACGTTTGAAAGTCATCAAATTTTCCTAATGCTGAAAAATATAAGGTTGAATCTTTTGCGGCCCAAACTCTTCCTTTGTATACAGCAACAATATTAGTGTATATATAACTTTCATTTGAATCTTTTAAATTACAATCACTAACTGTAAAATTTTCATCATTTTTCAAAAAAACAAGTTTATTATCATCTGACGCAATAAGAGTACCATTCAGGTAATCTGCAAATGAGATTTTATCATTATGCTGAATAACTGTTTCAGAAAGGACAAGAGTATCATTATCAACATTATAAATATAAAGCAATCCGCTTGTTGTTATGATAATAAGTCTTTTTTTGGAAGAATATTTTAATTCATGCAATGCTGAAACTTTTTCTCCGGACGGTAAAGTTAAAATATTCGTATTACCCTTTTGTTTGATAATACCTTTATTTTGGAAAATTTCTACATTTTTAGAATCTGTCCAATATATATTTTTAGTATCTAAACCAAGTTCAGTTTTAGTAGTAGCCTGATTTATACCGCCTGATAAGTTATAATAATATGTTTGCATTAATTCACTCCTCCTTTATTAATTTGCTCAATATACCATTTGATTTTTGAACGAATAAATTTACCTATTTCATCTTTTTCAAGCCAGGAAAACGGAGGTAAAAAGATAATATCAATTTTTCCGCCGCTTGAAGATGACGGATGAAGTTTTCCAAATTCATAATGAGTCATAATATTCGTAGATTTAACAGGAATTTGGTATTTTATGGCTAATTGAGCACATAATTTCATAGCTGCTTCAAACTGAACTCTGGTAATCGGAAAATTACCGATATTATTTTTATCTTTAAAGTTCAGCATTCCACACAATGCAACGCCAATGGAACCTGTATTACCACCGCCTGTGTGTGCTGCATAAAAACCCTCTATGCATTTTAAATTGGCTTCCGGTTTAAATTTACCGTTTTTGATATTTCCTAAAGAATCTACCAAAAAATGATAGCATTCTTTCTCATGCGAATTAGGCACAGGACCACCCGCAGTCCAATGCAATATGATGCGTTTCATATTTACCCCTTTATGCAAAATCTATAACGTATTTTTTTAAGTAAATAGCTACCGCCGCTGTTCTGTTTCTTGCATTCAATTTTAAAATAAGTCTTGTAATATGAGTCTGTATTGTTCTGGGGGAATTCTTTAATTTTATAGCTATTTCTTTATCGGAATACCCATCACATAATAATTCTAATATTCGAATTTCTCTGGAAGACAATTTCATTTTTTCTCTTTCGCGTAAAATCTTTAATCAAATACTTTCCTTTTTTATAATACTTGTAAATATATGCTATATTTTGATGTATTTTCAAATTAAAGATATTTCAATTAAAAATTTGCAAATCGAACTAGCGGTATAAAGCCTCCTTTACCCAATATTTACGAGCTTTTCAAACTCAACAATATTAGTATAACGGATTTTAAAAATAAAAAAAGTCCGTAAAATTACTTACGTATTTTTACGTACGTAAAAATACGTACAGTAAACGCTAAAACCTACTTCACACAAAGCTCACAGCACATATCACAACAAGGCAAATATCCGCATTTTTTTATTTTTGCTCGAAAATCTTTGTAGCATGGCATGCCATATATTTCTTTTAAAGAATTTTCTTTTAAATCTCCCATTTTTACTGATAAGCAAGGATATACCAATCCTTCCGGAGTTATAAACATATCAGAAAACGGAAATGTGCATGGTTTGTACAAATTTTTAAATTCTTTTTCTTCTGTATAAAATTTTTCTATTTTTTTTAAAATATTTTCAGAATATTCAAATTTTGGAGCAAATCTTATTTCACATTTTGAATTCTTACTAATACTCTCAATTTCTTTGAACACTTCTTTAAAATGTTCTAAATTAAAATATAATTTATGTTCCTGAGGTTCAAAAAACTCTTCGGTTAAATATTCTCTTAAACAAGAATTTTGTTTTAGCTGATTTGAACGCAAAAAAGACAAAGAAAAGAATTCAAAGCCATTATCAGAACAATATTTATAAAGTTTTGGCAAATCATCAAGATTATTTTCTAAAATAATGGTTTTAATATCCATTTTAGGACGCTTATTTAATTTTAAAACATTGTCTAAATTTGAAACAACTTTATCAAATAACCCATCTTTATTTCTGTTTTCATCATGATTTTTTCCAAAACCGTCAAGAGATACAGATAAAAGCAAGAGCTTTTTATTATCAAAGAGTTTTATAATCTCATCATTTAATAAATAACCGTTAGAAACAACCGTAACTTTTCCGTTTAATCTTTTTGATACGGCATTAAATATTTCTCCAAAATCAAGCCTTAATAAAGGTTCTCCACCGACAAGAGTTGCAAGAGAATATTTTGGCAATTGTTTTATAATATCAAGCCATTGCTCGGTTGAAAGTTCATTTTTATTTCTGTCACAACCTACATAACAATAAGGACATTTGAGGTTACACCTGTAAGTTAATTCCAAAAAATATCTTAGAGGTAAATTATTAAAAACACCGCAATATGCAGGTAACGCATATAAATTTCTAATATAATCAAATAAATTTGAATATTTAATCATAAAATAATTATACATCAAATTTTCATGATAAAATAAACTTATGAATACGGAGCTATTAACAGTACAAATAGAAGAAATGACAACTGAAGATGTTAATGAGGTTATTAAAATAGAAGAAGCTTCATATGGAGAACATCATTGGTCAAAAGATTCTTTCTATTCGGAAGTTTCAAATAATCTTGCCAGATATTATGTAGCGAAAGACGAAAACAATAATATTTTGGGATATATAGGAAGCTGGTTTATAATAGAAGAAGCTCATATAACAAATGTTTCAGTATCTCCTGAGCAAAGAAGAAAATCCATAGGAGAAGCTCTTTTAGTACATGTTGTTCAACAGTGCTACAAAGAAAAAATAAAATATATAACTCTTGAAGTAAGAGTATCAAATGAACCAGCTATAAAATTGTATGAAAAGTATCAATTTAAATCGTTAGGAACAAGAAAACATTATTATCAGGACAACAATGAAGATGCATTGATAATGTGGACAGAAAATATTTTTTGGGATAAATTTAAATCAGATTTTGAAAAGAATATACAAGAACTTAATTCACGAATAAATATAAAATGAGAAGACCTGAAAATCAGTTAGAAATATTTAAATATAAAGGGGAACCTGTAAGAATTACTCTTGGGACAATAACCATGATAGGTATTTGCACGTTTTTAATAGTTATCGCTACTTTTACACAAATAAAAATTCCCCATTTTTTAAGTGCCTCAGGAAATTTATTTAACATAGGAGAAGGTCTTACAAAAAATATCAGCGGATATTTATACATTCCTCAAATACCTGTAATAATATTTATTGCTGGCTTAATGGGTCGAATCTTCGGGACAATATCTGTATTAGTGTATATCACTTTAGGTTTATTTTTTTATCCTATATTTGCACTCGGAGGTGGAGTAAAATATATAATGGCATATAATTTTGGATATATATTAGCTTATATACCTTCTGTTTTTCTAACCGGTACTATATTAAACCATGGTTACAGCGTAAAAAATGTTATTAAAGCCACACTAATCGGAGTTTTAACAATACATTTTATAGGAATAATTTACTCAGCTTTTATAGGAATAATAAGCTCAGGCGATGACCTAAGTATTTTAGGGACAATTATAGTACAAAGCGGTTGGAAAATTTTATACGACTTAATATTTAGTCTCATTGCAATACTAATGGCTAATTTAACTAAAAGAATTTTATGGCTTATTATGTGCTAATTAAATCTTGGCATAAAAGCGTTATTTTATTACAATTGTAGTTGTTAAAAATTTTTAACATCTTAATAAATTTTGGCAATTTTAATTTTTAGGACTCTTAAATAAACATAAGAAAAAATAAGGAGTAAAGCATGATGACAGAAATTCAACAAAAACAAACAACAACTGATTACAATGATGAATTTGAAGCATATTTAAAGAAACAATGCCTAAAGACAACATTTAACGGACTTGAAGTTGATTCTTTCACATGGTATAGAAGAATGTTGGGAACAAAATAGTTTTTAACAAAAAAGAAAAATAAAAAAGAAGGCGGGTAGAATAAATTCTACCCGCCTTCTTTTTTGAAACTTAAATATTATAAATTATAAATTTTTCATTTTTAATTTCAGCTTTTGCGCCATACGGAACAGTTATTTTTAATTTATTATGAGTAATCCTAAAATCACCGACTACTGGAATATTTAATTCATTAGCAATTTCTTTAAATATCTCTTTTAACCAATCTTCATTATCAACATCTAAAAATTCACCCAAAACAATCCCTTTAATATGAGTTTTAAAGTCAGGAATATTAGTAAGCTGCGTCATCATTTTATCAATTTTATAAGAAGGCTCATTCAAGTCTTCAACAAAAAATATAAAATCTTCATCAGGAATAAAATCTAAACCGCAAAGAGAAACAATTGTTGCCAAATTACCGCCAAAAGTAATACCTTTTGCCTCTCCACTAACTATTAAACCTTCTTGAAACGGTTTATATTCTAATATTTTATTATTCATCAGAACATCAAAACAATTATCAAAAGTTTCTTTTTCACCTTCCAAAGAGCCAAAATCTCCCAAACACATAGGACCCGAATATGTAATCAAACCTGCTTTTTTCAAAAACATTGCAGAAAGTGCAGTAATATCAGAATAACCAATAAAAATTTTAGGATTATTTCTGATTAAATTATAATCAAATTTATTAATTAATCTGATTGCGCCATAGCCGCCTCTCATACAAAAAATTGCATCAATATTTTTATTAGCAAACATTTTATGCAACTGCTCAATTTTTATTTCATCCTCACCGGCTAAGTAACGCTTTTTGTCATAAAGATTATCGGCAAGCATAACATTAAAGCCCATATCATTAAAATATAAAACGGCACGGTTAAGAGCTTCTTCATTGTTTAATTTTCCAGAAGTCGCAACTATACCTATTGTATCTCCTATTTTAAGTTTTTTAGGTTTAATTAAATTCATAAATACACAAAAATAAAAACTCTTACGATATAATATTACCATGAACGAAAAATATGTACCGTTATACAGAAAATACCGTCCACAAACTTTAGAAGAAGTTGTAGGGCAGGAACATATAAAAAAAGCTCTTGCAAACGCTATAAAACTAAACAAAATAGCTCATGCTTATTTATTCACAGGACCAAGAGGAACAGGTAAAACTTCAAGTGCAAGAATTTTGGCAAAATCATTAAACTGTAAAAAAGGTCCTACCGTAACTCCATGCGGAAAATGTGAAAGTTGTGTAGATATTATAAATTCAACACCAGTTGATGTTATAGAAATAGATGCAGCAAGTAACAGAAAAGTAGAAGACACACAAAATATATTGGAAAAAATTCAATATGTGCCTGTCTACGGTAAATACAAAATATATATAATAGACGAAGTTCATATGCTTTCCGATACAGCATTTAATGCTCTATTAAAGACGTTGGAAGAACCGCCTGAAAATGTAATCTTTATTTTGGCAACAACAGAACCACAAAAAGTTTTGGATACTATTAAAAGCCGTTGTCAAAGATATGATTTTAGAAGAATAACTACAGATGATATAGTAAATCACCTTGAATATATTGCAAAACAAGAAAATATTAAAATAGAAAAAGATGCGCTATATACTATTGCAAAAAATTCTGAAGGCGGAATGAGAGATTCTATTTCATTACTTGACCAATTAAGTGTACTTGGTGCAACTCAAACTGTTACAGTCGACGATATAAACGCACTTTTAGGACGAATTTCTTTTGATATTCTTTTAGAAATAGGAAAAACAATTACGGAAAGCAAACCTCAAAATGCACTGGAAACTCTTGAAAAAATATATAATTCAGGAAATGAACCATCTCAAATATTGTTAAATCTATTAGAATTTTTCAAAAACGCACTGTTAATAAAAACTTGTGATAAAAAAGTTTTACCTGAACTTACTCAATACAATGAAAATCAAATTGAGTCAGTTAAATCAATAACCGAAAAACTTGAAAAACATCAAATAATATTCCTGATAGAAAAGATTTCAAATTACATAAAAGAAATAAAAACAAGTACAACGCCACATTTATGGTTGGAAGTTGCATTGATAGATTTGGCAAATTTAACAGAAAATACAACATTACTGGAACTTCAGGAAAGAATCACAAAACTGGAAAGCGGAGAAATAAAACCGGTTCAAATGCCTGTAGCATACAAAACCGCACCAATGCCGACAATGAAGCCAATAATGAAACCTTCAATAAATCTTCCAGTAAAAGAAGAAAAAGCTGTAGAACCTAAAGAAGAAACTCTCATCAAAAAAGCAGACAAGGTAGAGCCTGAAAAGCCAACTGTTTCTAAAGAAAAAGATTTTTCCCAAATGCCAAAACCGCAAATAAAAGAACAATCTTCTTCAATAAGTTTATCAGATTTATGGCATACATTAATAAGCAATATTCAACATTCACCAACACAGGCTCTAATAAAACTTGCAAAACCTGTTATAATAACGCCTGAAAAAGTTATAATTACATTTATGAAAGAAAGTTTTGTAGAAAATGCAAACAGTTCAAGCAAAAAACAAGCTATCATAGATGCCTGCGATATAATGTTTGGACAAAAAGGCACTAATGTTATAATAAGACTTCCACAACCTGATGATAATAATTTAACTGAATCGTCATTAGCTGACAATGAAAAAAAAAATAATGAAATTACACCACAAAAAGAGAACTTGGATAATTCCAAAAGATTAAGTTCAAATACAACTTTAATTTCACAAAATGAAAAACAAATAGAAGAAACTATTCAAAAAAAA
>CADCPD010000074.1 GCA_902803265.1 uncultured bacterium
TCGCAACAGGTCAATTAACAACGGAAGATACGAATATAACATCTTCAACAATTGATTTAACCGGTTGTGATGTAGAATTGAATTTTACAACAGCACCGTCAAGATTTAAATTTCATGTGACACCGGGAGGAAGAGTAAATATTTATCCTTTATTATTAGATTCAGAAATTCCGTCACAAACATTTTTAACTCAACTTGAGAATTATTTGAGTGCTGATGAAATAAGACCTTTGACAGATAAAGTAAAAGGTATCGCACCAAGCCAATCATCATACACAATTAACTTCTCATATTACATTGACAAGAAAAATCAAAATAAAGTAGATGAAATAAGAGCAGCAGTTGATGAAGCCGTTGCTGAATATAAACGTTGGCAAAACGCAAAAATGGGAAGAGATATTGATCCGCAAGAGTTGATTAGACTTTGTAAAAATGCCGGGGCAAAAAGACTTATCATAACAACACCGACATTTACCAGTTTAAATTCTCATACTGTTGCTAAATGTACATCTACATCAGTAACTTACAGCGGATTAGAGGAATAACATGAGCAATTTATCTGATACAACTTTATTGGATTTATTACCTGAAAACTTAAAAGATGATACAGAATGTATCTGTTTTTCAAAGGCATTAAGTTCAATATTTCCATACGCATTAGAAGCAACAAATAAAATAAGATTTTTCAATTTTGTTGATAATTTAACCAGTGCTGAACTTGATAATTTAGCAATAGAATTGCACGTTGATGTGTATTCAAAAAATTGGACTTTGGAACAAAAGAAAGAAACTTGCGTTAATGCTCTTTTATGGAAATTGAAAAAAGGAACAGTTTTTTCATTAAAAGATTTCATTAAAAAGGTTTATGGTGATATTCAGGTTGAAGAATGGTTTGATTATGATGGTTTCCCATATCATTTCCGTTCAAGAGTTTGTTTCTTTGACCAAGAAGTTAATCTTCAAAGTCTGAATTTTTTAAGAGATTCTCTTTTGAAGTTTAAAAACGCACGTTCAAGATCTGATAATATCAAGGTTGATTTTGGTTCAAGTTATAAATTGCCGATGTTTCACACGGCTAAAATCGGTGTAACTTATAAAATTTTACCGATAATTCAAGACAATACCGAATGGAATTTCTTTAATTGGATGGAAAAGAATTGGTTTAAATTATAGGGAAAGGATGAAATATAATGATAAATAGAGAATATTATTCATTAATGACCAATTATGGTACTAACTTGATTAATAGTTTAGTTCTTCCGGGAACAACAAGTTTTATTGCTAATGGTTGGTATATTGAATTGGGAGATGGTATTCAAGATATAACACCGGAAACAACATCATTGGCGAATACCATTTATGGCAAAGATTCAGATAATTATGTAGGAATAACATTTGGCAACGATTCTATTTATGGCAGATATGCAAAATTAGAAATTCCTTCAACAGTTCAGGGAGTTATCAGAGAAGCAGGTTTATTTGACGGAGACGATAATTTAATCTGCGTTGCTAAATGTCTTATAGATTTAAGTTCAACAGAACAAATAGGAATGCTTTATGATGCAAGTATTCAACTTTATGTTAAAGCAATTCCTTCTGATGTAGAAATTGTATATATAAATCCGTCAAATGTTCCGACAAGAGATTATGTTGATGATGCAATTGCAGCAGCGGTTGCTAATCTTGATCAGTTTGAATTAAAATCAAATAAAAATGAAGCAGGTGGTTATGCACCTCTTGATGCAAATAAAAAAGTTCCTCTTGCAAATTTGCCTGATTTACCGAATAAAACAAATATTGTTTATAAAGGTATTGTTAATCCGGATTACGATTCATCAGATGCACAAAGTGAACCATACATTGATAAAACTGTGGAATTAAAAGATATTATCTTAATGAAACAGTCTGATCTCGATCAGGTTGACTTTACCGATGAAGATGCCGATAAAAACATATATGGTGTCAATGCTACAATGTTTCCTATTGATTATTCAATAAGCGAAACGGTTACAGCAAACACCTCATGTTCTTTTGCAAAAAATGGAAGATTTATTTGCGATACAACAGCATTGGCAGAATTAACACTGACTGTTGCTAATAACGTAACTAAGAAAGTTCCTGCAAGTTGGTATGATATTCCAAAA
>CADCPD010000075.1 GCA_902803265.1 uncultured bacterium
CGGTGTTGATTTGGGCGGTCACAGAATGTATTCAAAATCTAAAGAAATTCTTGATTTATGGGAAACTTTTCTTCCTTTGCAAGGAAAAAAATCTATTGATGATGAAATTTTAAACAGAGAAGTTACTAATCTTGCTGATAATAGTATTAATCCAAATGAAACAGATGAAGTAATGCTAAAAAGACGTAGATTTTCACGAATTTATTATACACGTAAATTCTTTGATTATCCTGTTTCTTTAAAATTAAGTACCATTCTTAATCTTGGTATTACAAAAACTTTTCTTGCCGGATTTAGCTATTTAAAATCTTGTATTATAAAAAGAGAAGAAAAAACACTTGAAGATTTTATGATAAATCGTTTTGGCAAAGTGTTGTATTCAACTTTTTTTGAAAATTATACAGAAAAAGTCTGGGGCAGACACCCGAAGTATATTTCTAAAGATTGGGGAGAACAAAGAATTAAAGGAATATCGTTAACAAAGGCAATTTTGAATGCTTTAAAGTTAACTAAAAATAAAGAAACCAGCTTTATTGATGAATTTTTCTATCCAAAATTCGGTTGCGGTCAGTTGTGGAATTTAATGGCGGATTATATTAGAAATAATGGCGGAGAAATTCATCTTAATACAAGGGTTGTAGCTTTAAATAATGACAATAATAAAATAACTTCTCTGACAGTTATTGAAAATTCTAATCAATATGAATATTACGGGGACTTTGTAATTTCTTCAATGCCTGTTAAAGATTTGATTTTAGGTTTAAAAAACTATCCTGACGACGAGATTTTAAATATCGCTAAAAATCTTCCATATCGAGATTATATGCTTGTAGCTTTATATTTGAATGAATTAAAATTAAAAAATAATACAAAATACAAAACAATAAATAATATCTGTCCGGATAATTGGATATACATTCAAGAACCGGATGTTAAGGCAGGAAGATTACAGATAATGAATAATTGGTCTCCTTATCTTGTAAAAGATTTTGAACACAAAGTTCTTGTATCTTTGGAATATTTCTGCAATGAAAATGATGAATTTTGGAATATGTCTGATGAAGAATTTATTAAATTTGCAATAGATGAAGCTGAGAAAATAGGAATTTTAGATAAAAAAGATGTTATTTCTTCAAAGCGTGAAAAAGTTACAAAAGCATATCCTGCTTATTTTGATACGTTTAAAGATTTTGATAAAGTAAAAGCCTTTTTAAATAGTTTTGATAATTTGTATTGTATAGGCAGAAACGGTCAACATAAATACAACAATATGGATCATTCTATGTTAAGTGGTTTTGAAACAGTGAGAGTGATAAAAAACGGATTAAGTAAAGAAATTTTATGGGAAGTTAATACGGATGACTCTTATCAGGAAACTAAATGATGTTTACGCTTCCTTTTTATCTTCTTTCTTTATACCTTTTAGAAGAAAGATAAAAGGTATAACCACAAAGCAAGCAACACCGCAAATTCTGAATGTTTCCATAAACCCAAATACTGTAGCTTGTTGTACCAGTGAGCCATATAGCGAATACTGAGCCATATAATTTGCAAAATCAAATGATGTGTATTGTGACAAAGCTCCCCACACAGCATTTAATCTGTCTGTAAATGCAGGGTTTAGTGGCGTTAAATTTTCAACAAGATAAGATTGGTGAATTTGAGAAAATCTTGAAATCATTGTGCTTGCAAGTGATGTTCCAATGGCCCCGCCAATGTTTTTTAATAAGTTTTGGACTCCGCTTGCGTTGGTCATTTGACTGTTGTTTAAGGTTACTACAGATAGTGCAATAACAGGAATAAACGATAATCCCATACCAAATCCGAAAACGAAATTCGGAATTGCAATATTTATACTTGCGATATTTAAGTTTAAAAAACCTAAAGAGAATCCTGCGGCACCCACAAGAAATAATCCCATAATAAGCAGAAGTCTGTTATCAACTTTATCAGAAATTAAACCGCATAGAATTGTGGCTGTTAAACTTCCTAAACCTCTCGGCATTATTGATAATCCGCTTAAATAAGCACTATAGCCCATCATTATTTGTAAAAATTGCGGTAAAATTGCAAGTGATGCCAATAATACAGCCATCATGATAACTTGTACAAAAGTTCCTATAAGATAGTTTCTGTCTTTAAATATTGATAAATCAATTAATGATTCTTTATTTTTTATTTGTGAAACAATAAATATTACACAACTAATACACGATATTGTAAATAAATTGCGAATCCAAGGCGCGTTAAACCAATCTGCATTATTACCTTTATCAAGGACTATCTGTAACGTTACAATCCATGTTATCAAAAAGAAAAATCCCATAAAATCTAATTTAACATTTTTTTGTCGCTTTGCGTACGGTGGATCTTCAAGCAAATTTTTTGCTAAATATAATGCTAAAAATCCAATAGGTATATTTATGAAGAAAATCCAAGGCCAATTAAGGTTATCAGTAATCCATCCTCCTATAACAGGTCCGATAATTGGTGCAATGATTACAACAAGTCCAAACACTGCCATAGCTTGACCGCGTTTTTCTTTAGGAAAAGATTCAAGCATAACTGCTTGGCAAATCGGAAGTATTCCGCCACCGCCAAAACCTTGAACACCTCTTGCCAAAAGCATTGCAGGTAAGGAATCTGCAATTCCGCAGCAAAAAGATGCTAATGTAAATACTATTAGGCTTATCATAAAGAAATTTTTTCGGCCCAGTAATTTACAAAACCAATCTACTGTGGGAACTGTGATACCGCTTGCAACAAGGTAACAAGTTAAAATCCAAGTGGATTCTTCTCTACTTGCTGAAAAAGTTCCTGCCATATGAGGTAAGGCTACGTTTGCAATTGTTGAATCCAATACAAACATAAATCCTGCCAAAATAGTAGGTATACATATTAGCCAAGGACTTTTATTAGGCTTCCATTCTGTATTTATTTCTGAAACTTCGCTCATTGTACTACTTTGTGTTATTTAACTCGTACTTTTGGAATTACTGACATTCCTGGTACAAGTAAATATTTATCTTTGTCATAATCTTCTGTAAATACTATTTTTACAGGAATTCTTTGAACAATTTTTACAAAAGAACCTACAGCATTTTCAGGAGGGAATAAACTTGATTTAGCTCCTGAAGATCTTTGAATACTATCAATTCTTCCTTTAAATTTATGATGAGGATATGTATCAACTTTTATTTCAACATTTTGTCCCGGTCTCATATATTCTAATTGGTTTTCTTTAAAGTTAGCAACAACCCAAACTTCATTTGGAACGATAACAAATAAAGGACTTCCAACTTGTACATAAGCTCCTTTTTCAACTCTTTTATTTGATACTGTTCCGTCTTGAGGTGCATATATTTTTGTATAAGATAAGTTCAATTGTGCTTGATCTCGTAAAGCTTTTAGTGCTTTAATGTCGGCATCTGCTACATTTGATTGGCTTCTTGTTAATAAAGCTTGTTCTGCGTTTTCTTGTTTTGCTTTTATTCCTTCATATTTTGTTCTTGCCATATCTAGAGTTTGTTTTGAAACAGAACCTGTTTCATATAAGTTTGTGTATCTTTCAACATCTTTTCTTGCAAGTTCAATTTCTGCTTCTACGGCGGTCATATTTGCCTGTGCTATATTTTGAGCTTTTAAAGCTTTTTGATAATTTGCTTCTGCTTGTTCTAATTTTATTTTGTAATCAGCGTTATCAATTTCTGCTACCAAATCACCAGACTTAACTTTTTGATTATCTTTGATGTATACTTTTGTTATTTGTCCGGCTACACGAGGTGCAACTCGGACTGTATGGTTTTCAACGTATGCATCTTCTGTAGATTGATAATGCCCTGCGTTTATTACAGCTATTGCTACTGCGATTATTAAAATTACTGATATAATTATAAATATTGATTTTTTGTAACTATGCTTTAATACTTTATTTAAATCTTTATCTTCTGTCATTTTATTCTCCTTAATGTATATTTATATTTTTAAATCAACAATTTCTGAAATGTTATGTTTTAATTTTTGAAGAGTATTTCTTAAAGCTTTCATTTGCTCAAGTGTAAATTTTTCTTCTAATTTTTTAAATTGAGGCTGTATTGCCAGAATTGTAGAATTATAACATTCCAATCCTTTTTCTGTGATGTTCATTCTTTTTACAAGGCGTTTACCTTTTGTGTCATTACGTCTTTCAATTAAGCCTTTTTTTTCTAAGCTGTTCAGCAATCGTCCTGTATAAATTCTATCTCTTAAAATTAGTTTTGCCAAATCTCTTTGACAACATTCAGGGTTACAAAATAATACGTCTAATGTTCTGAATTCTTCGTGGGTTATCAGAATATCATGTTCTTTGAAAAAATCTTTCGCAAGTTCATGAACATATTTTGAAATTTGTTCTATTTCAAAAAGGACACTATTTTGAAAATGTATAATACTGCTTTCTTCAATCGAAACTTTCATTCTTCCCCAAATCTGTTACAAAAAAAACATGTTGCATTTGTAACAAAGATATGTTAACATGTCCCTATCAGATTTGTCAAGTTATAAAGGGAAGAGAAATGAATATAAAAAGATTAACGGCTATTTGTGTATTGGCATGTTTTTGTTTTACATTTGTAATGCCTGCATATGCAATTAACGATAAAAGTAATAAACAACAGGTTTATCAACATAAAGTTAAAAAAGGTAAAAAAGAAACGGATGCTTACAAATATGCTTATGTAAATATGGATTTTTGGAGACAATTTAATGATGATAATTTAAATAATTATATAAATTTAGCAATAAAGCAAAATTATGATTTAAAAATGGCAACACTTGCGGTTAAGCAATATTATCAAAATATGAGATTGCAATTTGCTAATGAGCTACCGACTGTTGCCGTTGGAATTGCGCCTGCTTTGGTGAATGCTCCGATATTAAAAGATAATTATGCGGTAAATGTTCCTGCAATATTTAACTATGAAGCAGATATTTTTTTAAAGAATAGAGATAAAACACGTGCTATAAAAGAACTGTATAAAGCTTCTCAAGATGATGAAAGAG
>CADCPD010000076.1 GCA_902803265.1 uncultured bacterium
TAATATTTGACTTTCGAATGGAGGATAAAAATCATAAGTTGTTTTATTTCCTACATAGCGTTCAATACCTGTGGCAAGAGAGACGGCTAATTTATCCTTATGTATAAGTTCTTTTATGGAATCAACATTAAAATTAGGTATTACTCTTTGCATACCTGCTGTAATATCTTTGTCTGATAAAAGTTTTGAAATAAGATTTTCAATTGTAAATCTAAATCCACTTTCAGCGTTAATTATATCAGAATAAGCAAAACTAGCAATAACATTATCTGATGAATTAGTATTACTTCCATAATAAACTTCAAAAGATTTTCCGTCTACAGTTGGAACAATAAACCAATTATAATACTTTTCAGAATCACTTTTTAAAGATATTTTAAAACCTTTTCTTCTTATCTCATTTCCATTAGTTTTGTTATTATATGTTCCAATAAAAAATCTTACTATATTATCTGCAAATTTTAATCATTGCTCATCGTTTTGAGAAAAATGTGCAAATAATGCAGTAATAAACGCATTTATCTCTCTTGTATATAATAATCCATAAGTATTTCTAATGGTTCCATAACGCGACGCGTTTCCAGATATATTTAATGCAGTATTTAACTCACAAATTTGTGCAAAATCATCTCTTACTTCCCCTTCAGTTTTGCCAAAGAATTCAGCAATGTCTTTAATTATACTATCATATTTAGAATCTCCTGTTCCTTGAACAATTAAAGTATCAATTTTACTAAGAATGTTAATAAAGTCTTGAACAGATATGTCTTCTTGCACACCAGAAATAGCATATTGTAAAGGATTATTCTTTAACAAATATGTTATTCCGTCACTATCACGTTCTGGTTCATATAAATCTTTGATTTCTTCATCAGACATTCCATATTCATGAAGTAACATTAAAAACGCTTTACCAACGCCTTTTAAGAAAATTTTATTTCTGTAAAATTCGTTATGTACACTAATGTTATTCTTTTCTGGATCAAGTAATACTGCAGTTATTGGTTCCCCATTATTACTAGCAACAGATAATGATTTTGGTAAAACTTCATTTATTTTCTTTCTACTTTTACCCTGACTAGTAATTGGAATTATTGGAGTTTCTTGTGTAAATTGAATTTTACAAAATCCTTCATTTTCTGCATTAGTATTTTGATCTGGAATATAAATTGAAATTGGGATTGCGTATTTATCAAAACAATAATATAATAACATTTTCCCATTTTCAAACTTTCTTTTAAAAAATACATTAGAACCGTTTTGTAATGCTTTTCTCAAAGCTTCTACAAATACTCGTGTTTCAGGACTTATTTCGGCAATTCTTGATAAACCTATATTATTATCTCTTTTATTTAAATAATAAGATCAACCATAATCTACAATATTATCACTTTCGTCTCTAACCTCTGTTGGTTTATGATTTAAAATAATAGCAGAAACACCTAATAAAACACTATGTAGTCTTTCCAAATTTTCTTCGGAAAGATTTTGAGGTATTCCTAAGATTTGTAAATCTTGCACGGATGTATTCAATAATCATTTTGCATAATCCTCAATATTAATTATAGGAATATCACCAGATGTCATTAATTGTTTATACTCGATGTAAGCTCGTAATTTAGTTCCACGTAATCCAACACCTATTTGTTCATCTCCGGATGTATAATTATCTGTATCACCATCATCGTTTTCTTTAACAATTTCTGGATTGTTTTCTATTTCGGAATCTATTTCATCAATTACTTCTTCAGATGTAATTTGATTTTGATTTTTTTGGTCTTCATCAATAATTTCTGTATCTGGATTTTCAGGATTTTTCTCAGGTGCCGGTTTTGGTTCAACTTCAGGTTCATCTGGAATAGCATTAAGTGATTCCAAGCGAGTTTCTTTATATTCTACAGCTGTAGCATCATTAGGATTATATCCTGTGTCAATTGTTGCAGAAGGATCATTATTATCATCAGAAACATTTAACATCGTTAAACCAGAAGACATCTTGATAATACTACCTTTTTTTGCTCTTGTAAGTAACGTATAAAATGTTTGTAATGTAGTAAATTTACTTGTAACAATATCTGATAAATCCTGATCTATAATTGCATAATCAGCTTCAGAACCTTGTACTTGTTCAAGTGTTGTAAATATTACTCGTTTGTCGGTTTTATACTTTTCTCTAGATGCTGCAAATTTTTCAGGATTTGAAACAATTAACAATGTTTCATTTTCTGACATGTTATTGACTGTTGTATCAAATACATTATCAGTAATTTCTGATGCAATTTTATCACCTCTTAATTTTCCTTCAGATGTATATCCATATTTTAATACAATTTTTCCAGTTGGATTATCTGCGGTTATTTGATTTTCTGGAAAATTAGGATTCTGCTTTTTTGCTTCGATCAATCTTATTAATTCTCTTGCAATTGCATCATTATTTGCTGATTTACCAACATTTGCGTCTCTCATCGAAACAGTTAATTTAGTAGAAAAAATCCCCATACAATCATCTATTCCTGCAGAAGTACCTGAACTATTAATCTCTCCCCTTTGCATTGTGTTACCTAGTCCAACTATAATAACACCTTGTTGAATAGCTGCATCACATAATGCTTGTCACACACCTTCTTTTACTAAAGTGCACTCATCAATAACAAGAATTTTACGTTTTTTATCTTTATTTAAAAACGCATTTTCAAAGTTAATCTTTTTATCTTTATTTTTTCAAGCATCTGCGTGTTTGTGTTCACCTGTTGTTAAAAATTCACTATCACTA